>NZ_CAIKKU010000851.1 GCF_903828115.1 uncultured Thiodictyon sp.
CCCGCAGCCGCGGCCGGCGCCCAAGGTCCCGGAACCGCCCCCGCCTCGGCCGACGCCCGCAGCCCAACCGGCACGGCCCGTGGATGCCGCCCGCATCCTCCAGAGCCGCGACCAGGAGATCGCCCGCCTGACCGAGAGCCTGCAGGCACGCTCGGCCGCCTACGCCAGTCGCCAGCGGCGCAAATCCATCAGCGCCAGTACGCGCGAGTTCCGGTACGCGAGCTATCTGGGCGCCTGGGCGCGCAAGGTCGAGCGCATCGGCAACATCAACTACCCCCAGGCGGCCAAAGACCAGCACCTCTACGGAAACCTGATCCTCAGTGTGGCGGTGCGCGCCGACGGCACCGTGGAGCAGGTGCGGGTGGTGCGCTCCTCCGGTTACCCACTGCTCGACCAGGCCGCGATCCAGATCGTCCAACTCGCCGCCCCCTACTCCGCCTTTCCCCCGGACATCGCCGCCGAGACCGACGTGCTCGACATCGTGCGCACCTGGCAATTTCTGCGCGGGGGCAAGCTGGCGTGGGAATAGGAGCCCGGGCGTCCCGCCCGGGATACACGCGCGGGCGGGACGCCCACACTCCTTTCGACTTGCCTCCCCCCCCGGCGCACGGGATACTAGCCCCATGGGCTTCACGACCTCACTCACCAACCACTTCCTGATCGCGATGCCGGGTCTCCAGGACCCGAATTTTTCGCGCACGGTCACCTATGTCTGTGAACACACGGACCAGGGGGCCATGGGCATCGTTATCAACCGCCCCACCGAGGTGACCCTGGGCGAACTGCTGACCCAGCTCGACATCCCCACGCGCCTGACGGCGGTGCGCAAGGTCCCGGTCTACCAGGGCGGACCGGTGCAGACGGACCGCGGCTTCGTGCTGCATAGCGGCGGACCTGCCTTCGACTCCACCCTCAACATTACCGACGCGATCAGTGTCACCACCTCCCGCGACATACTGGAGGCCATCGCCGGCGGCGAGGGGCCGCGGCAGACCCTGATCGCCCTGGGCTACGCCGTCTGGGGCAGCGGCCAACTGGAGCAGGAACTGAGCGCCAACGCCTGGCTGAGCGGCCCGGCCGACGACCACATCATCTTCCGGCTCGCCGCGGACGGGCGCTGGCTGGCCGCCGCCAAGCTGCTCGGGATCGACATGAACCTGTTGAGCGGCGAGGCCGGGCACGCCTAGGTGCCGACATTGCTTGGATTCGACTTCGGCCCGCGCAAGATCGGTGTCGCCGTCGGCCAGACCGTCACCCGCTCTGCTACCCCCTTGACGACACTGCGCAGCCGCGGCGAGCGCCCCGACTGGCCGGGGATCGAGGCCCTGGTGCGCGAGTGGCAGCCGAGTGCAGCGGTCGTGGGCCTGCCCTTCAACATGGACGACACCGAGGTCGACTGGTCACCCCGCGTCCATCGCTTTGCCCGCCAGCTCGAGGGCCGCTTCGGGCTGCCCGTGCACCTGATCGACGAGCGCCTGACCTCGATCGAGGCACGCCGCGAACTCAGCGCCCGGCCCGGCTTCAAGGGCGGCGCCGGCGAGCGGCACCTCGCAGTCGATGCCCTGGCCGCGGCCCTGATCCTGGAGACTTGGCTCGCCGAGCAGCCCCGAACCGACTAGCCTGAGCCGGTAGGATGGGTAGAGCGCAGCGAAACCCATCATTTGCGCTTGCGGGCCCGCAGCGGTCCGCGCAGCGGACCCTACGGCCCCGGTCATCGTCTTCAGCGCGCTGGGGCACCGACAGGCGCACAGGCAGGCGCCATACTCCACGTTTGGACCCACGCGGCGGCGGCGCGCCCTCGTCGACGCGCGGCCTTGCCTATACTGAGGGGCGGCACCCCACCGGGCGGCGGCGCCCCCGGTACATCAAGAGAGGAAATCCCGTGTCAGTCATCATCGAAGAGGCCATCCGCGGCTGGATGGCGGCAAACCGGGGCCTGCGCGAGCAGGCCACCGCGCAGGGGGTCGAGCGCTTTTTTGCCGCCCTGGGGGACGGCGACGCCCTGACCCCGGCCCAACTGGAGCGGGCGGTCGCCGCCGCCCGCGACGCGGTCTTTGCCGCGCTCACGACCGACGCGGTATTGGATCGACTCCCCACCCCGCCCCAGGGCGCCGGTACCCGCGAGGCCCTGCGCAGCCGCTGGTACGGGCTCAACCCGGCCTGGGTGCTGCCCGGTCCGCCGACGGCTGGCCGCGCACTCTCGGCGCGGCACCTCGCCGCGGCCGCGGCCGCCGGCAGTGTGCTGGGGATGCTGGTGTTCGGGACCCTGCTCAACCTGAGCCTGGATATGCGCGCCTTGGGGATGCTGATCGGCGCCCCGGCCGGTGCCGCGGGGGCACTGTATGCCGTCGGCCGGCTGACGGAGAGCAAGGCCCTGCGGACGGCGCTCAAGACCCTGCTCGGGGTGGCCGGGGCACTGGACGTCGCGCGCGTCGCGACCCTGGGCCTGGTGGGGCTCTGGGGGCGCCTCGCCGGGATGGGGCTGCTGCGGCGCATCCTGCTGTACCCGGGGGTCGTGGCGCTCCTCGCCTTCACCCGCGGCAGCGCCCACTACGACCGCGGTGGCTACCGGGACTCGATCCGGGACCTGATCCGACAGTGGGTCGAGTGCTCGGCACTGTTGCTGTGCAGCCTGTCCAGCGCACCGGTCGCGGAGCCCAAGGCCGTGGTGCTGGACAAGAACCTGGCGCGGGCCATCGCCGACCTGCACCGTGCCGACCTGCCGGACCTGCCGACGGCCGCCGAGGCCCTGTTGCTGGAGGGGCGCCGCCTGGGGCTCGCGGGCCTCACCGAACCGGCACGCTTCACGGCGGCCGAGCGCGCCGGGCGCTCGCGCCTGCGCTGGGGTCCGGAACTGGCGCAGCGCTACCGCCCCTTCGGCCTGATCGAGGAGGGCGACACCGTCATCGTCGAGGACGAGCCGGTGATCCAGAACGACTGCGTCTTGGAGAAAGGTCTTGTACGAAAACAACGTTCCTAACGCACTCCGGATCGCGGCACCGTCGGTCCGCCCGACGCTGGCGATCGACTTCGGCACCTCCAACACCTATGTGACCAAGTGCGCGGGGGACCGGGAGGAGCCCGTCGGGGTGGACTTCGGTGACGGCCGCGACGGGCTGGCCACGGCCATCCTCTACCGCGACGGCAAGGAGCCGCTGATCGGCAACCAGGCCCTGGAGGAGTTCGGCGACGGCGCCGCCGACCACCCGGACTATCAGATCCGTGCCCAGTTCAAGCCGGACCTTGCCAGCAGCGCGGAGGCACGCCGCAACACCCGCGACTTCCTGGCCGGCGTACTGGATGTCGCCCGGCACCAGCACAAGGACATCGACCCCTTGCAGCGCCAGGTCATCTTCGGCGCCCCGAGCGAGGCGTCCGCCGAGTACCGCGACCTGCTGTGCGCCGCGGCCCGGGAGGCGGGCTTCGGCGAGGTCCGCACGGTGGACGAGCCCAAGGGGGCCATCTACTTCCACCTTCAGCGCAAGGACATCACCCCCGCCGAGGCGCTCAAGGGGGCACTGGTCGTGGACTTCGGCGGCGGCACCTGCGACTTCGCGCTCCTGGTGCGCGGCGAGGTGGTGCACTCCTGGGGCGACATGCACCTGGGCGGGCGCCTGTTCGATGACCTCTTCTACCAGTGGTTCATCGAGCAAAACCCGGGCGCGACGGCGGCGATGAGCCGCGAGCGCGCGGAGTTCTTCGTGCTGGCCGTGCGCTGCCGGGAGGCGAAGGAGAAGTTCTCGCTCGCCATGGCGCTCGACCCGTCGCAGCCCTTTCGCAAGGCGATCGGCGAATTCGGGCGCATCAGCGAGGTGACCTGGGAAGCCTTCCTGACGCGGGCGCGCCGCTACCGGCCGTCGCACACCTTCGCCGACTATCTTCGGACCATGAATCCGCTGGCCTATGAGCAGTTGCTGGCCGGCGCCGCGGGGCTCGACCTGCTCGACTGGTTCCGCCAGACGCTGCGCCTTGGGCTCACCAATGAGCGGGTGCGCCTCCAAGAGCCAAGCTGCGTGATCCTCACCGGGGGCAGCAGCGCCTGGCCCTTCGTCGCCACGATCATCAAGGAAGAACTGGCCCACTTTGCGCAGCCCCCGCGCCTGGTCCACAGCGACCGGCCCTATGTCACCGTCTCCCAGGGACTCGCCATACTCCCGGCCCTGCAGGCGCGCCTCACCGCCTCCCAGAGCGGCCTGCGCACCGAACTGCCGGTCTTCATCAGCGAGCGTATCAACCCCCTGCTCGAACGCCGTCTGGACGAGGTGGCCGAGCGCATCGCCGAACAGGTCGCGGTCGGGCTCTTCGACGAGGGGATCGCACCCATCCTCGCGCACTTCCGCCAGGAGGGCGGCTCGGTCGCCGCGCTCAAGGCACAGATCGCCGCCCAGGCCGCCGCCTTTCAGCCGCAGATCGAGACCATCGTGACGGGCCAGATCGCCCGGGTTTTAAGCGGCGTGGCCGCCGACACCACCGAACTGATGCGCGACTGGTACCGCCGCCACCGGCTTGTCTTCAGTGCCGGACTCACCCACGAGGACCGGGCGATGACGACAGAGGCCGAGCTGCGCATCGCGGACCCGCGCATCTTCGCCGAGATCCAGGACGTGGTCTTTGCACTCTCCACCACCATCGTCGCGGTGCTCGCCGCCGTCATCAGCGGCGGGGCCGGCACGGCGCTGATCATGGCCGGTCACATGGGCCTGCTGCTCGGCGCGCTGATCGGCCTCATCGCCGGCGGACTGGTCCTGGCCTATGGCGTGGAAGAGGCCCGGCGGCGCGCCGAGTCCTGGGAAGGCGCCCCCCGCTGGCTCATCGCCCGAGCCCTCACGGACGAGAAGATCGCCGGCCTGCGGGCCGACATCAAGGCGCAGGTCGCGGAGAAGGTCCGGGCCCAGGCCGACAGTGCCCGCACCGCACTGGAAGACCAGATCCGGGGCCAGGTCGAGCAGGAGATCGAGAACCTGTCGGCGATCAGCAATTTCCTGTAAGCGGCTTCTTTAGAGGTGACGCGCATGGCTGTTCCTGCCGCTTAGTAGCGAGTCAAGAACAAGTTAAGCACAACGCAATCGTTGTCGTTGTCGTTGTCGTTGTCGTTGTCGGAGAAGCGATGCAATTTGGCTTGCCGGCGAATCCGGGGCGCTACGACAACCTCGATTACGACAACGACAACGACGCGACAAGCATTCCCCAATGAACTCAGTTAACTTATTAGTGAACCGTTCCTGACCGCGGTCTCACTGGCGCCTTGCGTCGATCTTGGTTACCTTATCATCGACCGTGTCCACCACGTAGATCCAACTGTTGTCGATGCGATCCTGATAGGTGAAGCGCTGTCCTATCACATAGCCCTGGCGATTGACGATGTTGGATTGATACAGCGGCTTGCCGCATTTGCTCAACAGGGCGGCAGCCGAATCTCCCTCCAGGATCAGGTTGCCGTCCTGACAGCGAAACCCCGCGTTCGCGGTGAGCGGTAACGCGAGGGCAACGAGAACGCAAAGGCAACCGAGTCTTGCTTGCTTACGCAACATTTTTTTCTCCGCAGTCTTGGTGACTGACGCCCGGATAGTTTGGCATCGCTTAAGCCGCCACCTCGACCTGACGCACCATCTTCCCCCGACTCAAATCATTGACGACAGGAAGATATTCCGTTATCGCATCCGCGATGTTTTCCAAAGCCTCCGCCTCGGTCTCTCCCTGCGAATGACAGCCGGGAAGCCCGGGCACGGACACGGCGAAACCTTCTTCAGATTGCTCAAGTACGACGCTGTATTTCATACCTAACGCCCTCGCAGCAGGTGGCCCCCGACGCTCGGGGAACCACGGTTGTCACGCCCTTTCAGGGCTAAGAGTATTACTGCACGCAAACCCAGGGCGTTGCCCTGGGCTGGTATGTGTGACCCCGTTGGGGTCAATCGTCCCGCCAAGACGCCTTGGCCTCGCGTGCGAGGGTGCATCGCGGCACAACGTCGCCCGTTGGCACGTCGATACGCCTTGGCCTCACGTGCGCGGGCGTATCTCTAACATCGCCGCGACCGTCAGCCCCGAAGGGGCGTTACATACCAGCCCAGGGCAACGCCCTGGGTGGTCCGTTGTCAGAGATCTTAGCCCTGAAAGGGCGTGACATCGGCAGACCAGATGACCTGCTGAGTTCCGGCAAAAATTACCTTAATTATAATCAAAAAGGGGTGGGACAGCCAGGTCGGGATGAGGGACGAACCTCAACATCCCTAGCGTCGCGCTGGGGTTCCTTCGTCACCCCGACCCACCGCCCTCATCGCCGCGACCGTCAGCCCGTTAGGATGGGCAGAGCGCAACGCTGCCCATCATTCGGCACCTGCCGACGCGAGCGAGCGGTCAGGGATCGCCTCGGATGATCATGACATAGAGATTCGCGCCACTCCAGAAGCCTTCCTGCACGGCTGGCTCAAGTGAGTCCCATGCGCGTTTGAGCAAACCCTCCGGTGAAGCATCGCAGGCAAGTAGACATGCAAATTCGTAGTCCCAAGCAGGCCGGCTGTTGGTCTCTTCAATCTTCGGTAGTGCACGATAAAAGAATGTTTGATAGATATTTCTGACGAGTTCGGCTTCAGCTTTCGCAATACTGCCAGATTCAAAGTATTTACCTTCAAATACTATAGAATAGGGACAAGGAAATCGGATTGCAAAGTCTGGACAACTTCGGTGCAGTGCACTTGCTCTCCCGCTCTGCCATTGCGCCATAACCTTGGCAGGGTCCTGAGGAAATGTCTTATCGAAAGGGTGAGGCTCCTTTCTGGCTGGCGAGGCAGAACACATCTCACGCAGATGCCGGAAGTTCTCCGAGAGCAGCGCAGATCTTGCCTGTGCGTCACTCAAGCCGCAGAGTAATTGGAGGTCCTGGTATAGCCGGGGAATGGCGTAGGTGTTGAGGAACGCCGTTTCAGGGGTACGCAGATATGGCGCGCCATCGGCACCTTTAGCCGATAATGCGATTTCGCGTACGTTTGAACGAAGTGATGTCACAGTCGGCAACTCGCTGTTCAGAGAGCGCTGGAATTGCCGCAGAAAGTTGAAGGCGGAGGCTTTGTGCATCTGCGAGACCTAACCGGTGAGAGCGACAGAACCGTTTTTCTTCTCTGCGTCTCCGCGCCTCTGCGTGAGACTCTTTAAGAAGACTCACGCGGAGACGCAGAGGGGACAAAAGCCGGCCTTGGTTATGGTTGCACGCGGCGGCAATCGGTCCGCA
>NZ_CAIKKU010000852.1 GCF_903828115.1 uncultured Thiodictyon sp.
AGATGTCCGAGGTCCCGGGCTCCGAGGCCGAGTTCAAGGCCGACCTGGTGCTGCTTGCCATGGGCTTCGTGCACCCGGTGCACGCCGGCATGATCGAGGCGCTGAAGGCCGAGACCGGGCTGGAACTCGACCCGCGCGGGAACGTCAAGGCGACGACCGAGGGGGTGGGGGCCTACCAGACCTCGGTGCCTGGGGTGTTCGGGGCGGGGGATATGCGGCGTGGGCAGTCGCTCGTCGTGTGGGCCATCCGCGAGGGGCGGCAGTGTGCGCGGGCGGTGGATGAGTGGTTGATGGGGCGGTCGGATTTGCCGAGGTAGGGCTGGCGTCCCGCCAGCCGAATCATGGAGAAAGCGGCTTCAGTGGCCGCTTCCGTAAGGGGACGGCCGACCTCCGGTGACGACCAGCCGTCGGCTCGCAAAGGGGGCGGTCCCTTGCGTAGCGCGGCGGGCGGGACTACTATCCTGCGCAGAGATTTACCGAGGAGTCGACACAAGACCCCGCCCGCGCACCCGGCAATTTCTCAAACCGACCCCACCAGGAAAACCACCCGGTGAGCATGTCGCCCCAGTCGACGACGCCAACGATGCCATGGCAATGACCCTCGCCGAAGAGACCCGTAAGACACTGTGTGACGAGTTTGGCGTCACTGGATTGGTTGAACTAATAGAGCGGGATTTTGAGGATATCTCCCCCGCGGCAGACGTGGACCGGGAAAAGGCAGCGCTCTACGCGGAGCGTAACCGCGGCTCGGTGAGACTGAGCGCCGGACGGTTCTACACTGCGACCGAGTACGTCGAGCACATCCGTAAGGTCAAGGCGCTGAACCTGCCTTGAGGGACTATTAGACATGGATTTGCCGTCCGATCCCCCGCAGGAACAGCCTACCTTGGACCAAGACATCCCGGACCTGAGGGCGCTCGCCGACCTATACGTTCAGGCCAAGGCGCTTATCCTTTATTCAGAAGAGGTCGATCCGGACTCCCGGTCCAACCTACAGGTCATCAAAGAGCTTCGCGACGCGCTCGACCACTTGATGCGGGTCATCGTGGCGCGCGTGGGAAGTCAGGCGCCGGCCGGTGCCGCCGATCCCGACTATGCGTCCCGCAACATCCACAAGTCTATCGGCCACATCTACCGGGCGGCGTTCGACGCGCTAGACGGTACCATCCTGTCGTTGCGGGTCAAGATCACTCAGGTGGTCGATAATTACCCGCTGGAAGTCCTCAACCAGGTAATCCCAAACTATTGGGACATCAAGCGGAAGCTCAACGAACTCTCCGGACAGGTCACCGAGCACCGGGCGCGAAAGGACGTGGGGGCCGAAATTGGGGCTACCCTTGACGGCTATGTCTCCGATGTAGAAGTCATCAAGCGCTTCTATAGCGAACTTCTGTCCTACGGTCCGGCCCTTGACGAATATGCCGCGAAGCTGGCTCAACAGGAACGACAGAAATCGCGCCGCGACTGGTTGATTGCCCTGGGAAGCGCCGTGATTAGTGGGCTCTTGGTGGCTTTGGGTTCCTATCTTTGGTTCTAGGATGCACTACCCGAGACTTCTTTCGGTTTCCTGGTATTTACGATGATTACGGCTGGCCTCACGCATTATCAGGTCCTCGGCATTTCATCCGAGGCTACCACGCAAGATGTAAAAGATGCTTATAGGGCGCTTGCGATGCGCTACCATCCGGACCGCGAAACCGGAGATGCAGAAAGCTTTCAGATTGTACGCAAGGCATTTGAGACTCTCTCGAACCAGCAGTTGCGCCAAGACTACGACCGGACACTGCGAAACGCCATCGTCCTGGATGCGGCAAAGCTCGCTTCCGCTTATTGGGACAGATGCATCTGATGCAGCAACTTGACGCTCATTCCGGATCGTGGTGGTAACCGAAGACCGGCGCGCGATCCTTCGGTCGCTTAAACAGCACAGCAGAGGCAACAGTGACTCCAATAGACTCTTTCGATGAAACCTATAGTTTCTTCTGTGAGACGCTTTCATCATATCGGGATCAGGAAGAGCCAGACGCCTTGGAAAGATTCCTAGCATCTACCAGGCGCACGCTTTTTGGAATCGAGAATTTCGAGTCCCTGACAGCCGACTATGTCGCGCTGGCAGTGCATCAACTGGTTCGTCTACGGGCTGGGGCGTTCCTGTCCCATTTCCTTGAGGAGGGCGATATTCCGGAATGGGGTGCGATTCGCCCACATCTTGAAGTACACCGGGACGCCCGCGACTTCATCAAGTCGTTTGAACAAGCCGACCCGGAAACCCTTGCGCTCGCGGTTTTGACAACGCTACGGTATTGGGAAGATCGACCCGGAGTGAGCGACGAGAGCGATGAGACGGACGATGACAACATTCCATACGATATGCAAGACGAGGCTTATGAAAGTGACTTTAACTAACGAAAAGGCACTGGCCTTATCGACTCAGGATATGGCGAACATGATTGTCGCCTTGGCTGAGCAGTCAGGAAAGAACGCCGGGACCGCTCTGGAGGATTATGCCTCCGCACGAGGGGATGGATTAGCAAGAGAGGTCCTGCGTCAAACCGACCCGCTCGTATTGGCGAAGATTTTGGGTGAACACGATTATACGATCCCGAGCATTGCAAGCTGGTTGATTACGCCGGAAATCTTGCGAGACGTCATCGAGATACAGCCTATTCACTGGGAGACGAGCATTCGCGAAGACCCCGATGCTGCCAGCCAATATGCACTGGAATTCTTCACTTACATTTTCGGTCGGGAAGACGACGCAGATCAGCTGGCTGAACTAATGGAGATCATCTCCCACTCGGATTCTGGGATCATGTATCTGCATCTTGCTCTCTATGGTTTAGAGATTATGCATACCGCAAATGCGGAAGCGAGATCGGAAACCGAAGACACGGAGGACGGTCTGTACGGGTACGACCCCGGCGCGGATCAAGCCTATGCCGAAGCGCCCGAACCCGGCTCGCGGGAATACTTATATCACCTGATCAACGGGCAGCATCCTACTCTCGCGAAGATACTTGCCGACGCGATTAAGAGCCGCAAAAGCATTTTCGGTCTAGCCGATGAAGTATTTGCGAATGCCCAGAACAAACTGGAGCAAAGGGTTACCGGATTGCAGCCCGGTGAGTCCCTCGACGATTTTTTTGCTCCCCTTGATTGATTTAATGACTGTCGCGACTGTTGCCGAAGCTCCTGTTTTCGCAATGCTTCGCACTCTCAAAGCTGAGCTGAGCGAAGAACAATACAGTATAGTCAAGCGGGAGCTTGTAAATGCCAGCCTGGCGCTGGCGCAGCGCTATTGGTCCATGCACAATAGCCACGATATCGAACTAGCCTGCAAGGTCGCGGCTGCCGTAATCTCTCTGGGGATGAGGGAAAAGGCGCTGTTATCTGGGCGGGAACCGTTTTACAAAAAGCATCCGGCGCCAATCAAGGCGTTATTTCAGGTTGGCTGGTCCCGCTTGGGCGAAAATGTGGTCGCGCCCAGCAACAGAGAACATGCCGACGCAGCCGAACCCCCCACTACCAAGGATGGGCCCCCCCCCGAAAACAAGGAAGCTCCTGTAAAGCGCTTTCTTGCGGAGATATGCACGATTCCGGGTGCACCTTGGCCGATTGACACGATACTGCATCACGAGGAGATGAGTCGGAACGAGAGAGAGCGCCTCGCGAGATTCGACAGAATTAGGGATCGACTGGCGCCAATAGACAAAAATCCAGACAACGATTATTCGGCACCCGACGCAGATGGTTACGAATCTGAAAAGGATTTTTTTCTCCAAGTCATTGCCTTCGGCGAGCCAAAGAGAAAGCTGCCTAAGGAGGAGATAATGCGCCTGAAACTTCCCTTGGCGCGAGAGGCTTGGGTTGCCCGAGTCGCCGAATTCCTGCCAAAGGTCAATAACGAGGATTTGGAGCGTTGGGTCCGCGAGCGTTGGGAGCTAGTAGATAACCCAGCGTTCGCAGCCGACGTTGAGGAGGCAGCCAACGTTCTTCGGAAAGCCCAGGCGCAGAGCGATTTCAGCGACATTATTTCCCGGCTAAATATTGAAATCACGGAGAGCATAAAGGAACACCAAGAGAGCGTAAAGCAAGCGGAGATTGAGTTAGAGAGTTTTCACGAAGATTTTCACGAAAAGTTTGTCGAGAAACTGGGCAATAAGGCTTCAAGCAAAATGCGAAATGAGATCGAGACTTTTTTCGATTTGCGGAAACACGATCTGCTGTTACATGCGGTGAAGCAAGAATATGACAAGATATTGAAATTCGACGAAGGAAAACCACGTTATCGCAAGTGGCTAGAGCGTTACACTAAAGAATTGCGCAAGTATGTTTCAGACGCAGGGTCAGGGAACGTTTGAAGGGTTCAGGGTCAGGTCTTGAGGGAATAAGGGGTCAGGGTCAAATACATTGTGGGGCCAATGAACCAAATGCGCTCTTAAGAAAAGGTATCTGGCTCGTCCGCTTCCGGAATGAGTTCGTGACGAGGAAAGCTGGATGCCTCCAAGTCTCATAATCATCAGCGCTACTCATGGTTGTGCTTCAACCGGTACAAGTATTTTCGACTCCACCGTGTTGTAAAGATCGACTTCGACCCCCGGCGCCCGGATCGATACCAGCAGCGCATAACGAACTGACCGATCGTAACGTCCAAGTCCCGGGCGGGTCTTCCACCAACCAAGTGCTGGAAAGACCGCAAGAACCCCGCGGCTCGCCAGGTCCGCGGCGGTTCCATGCCAGGTGTCTGAGTGCAGTGACCCCCGATGGCGTTTTTGCACACCAAGCGTCCAGTCCGGGTCCCCACCCTTGTTGCGGGTGCCTTCCTCCTCGTCG
>NZ_CAIKKU010000853.1 GCF_903828115.1 uncultured Thiodictyon sp.
AGGACATCGGGCTCCTCCCGCACCAGGGCTTCACCGACCTGCTGCGCTCGGTGCGGGCCGACCCCGCGCAATTCGTCCCGCTGACCGAACACCTGTGGCGGGACATGAATGAGGGCGCCGCCTTCTCCATCATCCTGCGCGAACGGGTGCCGCGCTTCAACGGCGGGCTCTTCGCCCAAGGCCAGGCGCTGCCGCTCGACCGCGACCAGCTCGATCTCCTGATCGACGCCGGCAAGGCCGACTGGCGCCAGGTCGAGCCCGCCATCTTCGGCACCCTGCTGGAGCGCGCCCTGGACCCGCGCGAGCGTCACCAGCTCGGCGCCCATTACACCCCGCGTTCCTATGTCGAACGGCTGGTCCTGCCCACCGTGATCAATCCCCTGCGCGACGAATGGACCGCGGTCCACGGCGCCGCCTTCATCCTGCACGAACAGGGCAAGGACCAGGAGGCCGTCAAACTGGTCAGCGCCTTCCAGGTCCGCCTGGCCGGCATCCGGGTCCTCGACCCCGCCTGCGGCTCCGGCAACTTCCTCTATGTGACGCTCGAACACTTGAAACGCCTGGAGGGCGAGGTCCTGGACACCCTGGAGTCGCTCGGCGAGCGCCAGCTGCTCATGGCCATGGAGGGCATCAGCGTCGACCCCCACCAACTGCTCGGCCTGGAACTCAACCCCCGCGCCGCCGCCATCGCCGAGACGGTCCTGTGGATCGGCTACCTGCAATGGCACTTCCGGACCCACGGTGCCGTGAACCCGCCCGAGCCCGTGATCCGCGACTTCCGCAACATCCAGTGCCGCGACGCGGTGCTCGACTATGACCGCATGGAGTGGGTCACCGATGAGGCCGGGCGCCCGGTCACACGCTGGGACGGGCGCACCTTCAAGCCCCATCCGGTCACCGGCGAGGCGGTCCCGGACGAGAGCGCCCAGGTGCCGCTGGAGCGCTATGTGAACCCGCGGCGGGCGTGCTGGCCGGAGGCGGATTTTATCGTAGGGAATCCGCCGTTTATCGGCAATAAGCGCATGCGCCAGGCGCTCGGTGACGGCTATGTCGAGGCGCTGCGCGGTGCCTGGCCGGACGTCCCCGGTTCTGCCGATTACGTGATGTATTGGTGGCACCAGGCAGCGGAGTTGGCGCGCACCGGGCGGATTGCCCGATTCGGATTCATCACGACCAATAGCCTCAAGCAGAGCTTTAACCGACAGATCATCGACGGACACTGCGCGGCGGCGCAGCCGCTGTCCCTGATCTTCGCAATCCCGGATCACCCCTGGGTCGATTCAGCCGATGGGGCAGCGGTACGCATCGCCATGACGGTGGGTGAGGCCGGCGATGCACCTGGGGTCTTGCTGCGGGTGGCGGCCGAGCAACCCGACGGCAACGCGGATGGCGTGGCGGTTGAGTTCGAGCACGCCGAGGGCAGAATCAACCCGGACCTGACCCTCGGCGCCGATCTCTCGGCCGCGACCCCGCTGCGCGCCAATCTGGGTCTCGCCTTCACCGGTATGTACCCACTCGGACAGGGATTTGTGATCCAGCCGGAAGACCTGGCGCAGGCGATCGGGACCGATACCGATACCGAACGGGTACTCAAGCCCTTCGTGATTGCCCGTGACCTCACCCAGATAGACCGCCGGGCCCGCATCATCGATTTCTACCCGCGCACGATGGAGCAGGCGCGTGCCGAGTTTCCCTGCCTGTTCCAGTGGGTGCTTGAACGGGTCAAGCCGGAGCGGGATCAGAACCCGCGACCGGCAAGACGAGATAATTGGTGGCGCTTTGCCGAGCCGAATCCCAGCTTGCGCAAGGCACTCCAAGGTCTCGACCGAATGCTGACAGTGCCGCGAACGGCAAAGTGGTTCACCTTTCAGTTTGTTTCGCCGGACACAGTCCCGGACACGGCCGTGGTGGCATTCGCGTTAGCGGATTATTTCATTCTTGGCGTTCTCTCCAGCCGGGTGCATCTCCTCTGGGCAACAGCGGCCGGCGGCCGTCTCGGCGTGGGCAACGACCCGCGCTACCAGCACAAACAGACCTTCAATCCATTTCCTTTTCCGGCCCCAGCGGGGCCGGAAAAGGGACTTATCCGCCACCTGGCCGAGGCCCTGGACGCCCACCGCAAGGCACGCCAGGCGCTGCATCCGGGTCTGACCATGACCGGCATGTACAACGTGCTGGAGCAACTGCGCCGCGGTGAGCCCTTGCGAGCGAAAGAGCGGCAGGTCCACGAGCAGGGCCTGGTCTCGGTCCTGCGCCAGCTCCACGACGAACTCGACGCGGCTGTCCTCGCCGCC
>NZ_CAIKKU010000854.1 GCF_903828115.1 uncultured Thiodictyon sp.
AGGGCTCAACTTAACGGCATTGCTGCGCGACCCGCTACGCGAGATCGGGCTCCACGACCTCCGCGTGCGCCGTCTTCGTGCGCTGCCGATCCAGCTCATTCAAGAATCCCGTGAGGCCCCTGAGTAGCGCGAGTGTCTTGGGTGGACTCTTGGGTAGAGCGGACTTCATCGATCGAACCCTCTGAACCGATGCGCGATGGTCCCGCCCTCCTGCGCAATTGCAGGCTCAGACCCGACCACCCAAGGGCCCGCCGACAACCGGCGGCTCCCCGCGCGGCTGCCCGCCGGTCGGCGCCCCGCTGCCCGCGGCCGACGCGGGCTGGGCGCTGTCTTCGGGCGGCTCGCGCACCGGGCGGCCGTTCATGACGTCCTCGATCTGGTCGCGGTCGATGGTCTCGAAGCGCAGGAGGGCCGCCGCCATGGTGTGGAGCTTGTCCATGTTCGCCAGCAGCAGGTCCTTGGAGCGCTGGTAGTTGCGGTCGACGATGATCCGGACCTCGTTGTCGATCGCCACCGCCGTGTCGTCCGAGATCTGGCGCTGCTGGGTCACCGAATGGCCCAGGAAGACCTCCCCCTCCTCGTCGGCGTAGGCCAGGGGACCCAGGTTGTCCGAGAGGCCGAAGCGCGTGACCATCTTGCGGGCGATGGCGGTCGAGCGCTCCAGGTCGTTGGAGGCGCCGGTGGTGACGTGCTCAGGCCCGAAGACCAGTTCCTCCGCCAGACGCCCGCCGAACAGGCTGGAGATCTGGCTCTCCAATTGGCGCTTGCTCATGCTGTAGCGGTCACGCTCGGGCAGGAACAGGGTGACGCCCAGGGCCCGGCCGCGCGGGATGATGCTGACCTTGTGTACCGGGTCGTGTTCCGGCACCAGGCGCCCGACGATGACGTGGCCGGCCTCGTGGTAGGCGGTGAGCTTCTTCTCGGTGTCGGACATCACCATGCTGCGGCGCTCCGCACCCATCATGATCTTGTCCTTGGCCTTCTCGAACATCTGCATGTTGACCGCGGTCAGGCCCGCGCGGGCGGCGAACAGGGCCGCCTCGTTGACCAGGTTGGCCAGATCCGCCCCGGAGAAGCCGGGGGTGCCGCGGGCGATGGTGCGGGCGACCACGTCATCGGCCAGGGGCACCTTGCGCATGTGCACCTCAAGGATGGCGGTGCGGCCGCTCAGATCCGGCAGGCCGACGACCACCTGGCGGTCGAAGCGTCCGGGACGCAGCAGGGCCGGGTCCAGCACGTCGGCCCGGTTGGTGGCGGCGATGACGATGATGCCCTCGTTGCCGGCGAAGCCGTCCATCTCGACCAGGAGCTGGTTCAGGGTCTGCTCGCGCTCGTCGTGCCCACCGCCCAGACCGGCCCCGCGGCGGCGGCCCACGGCGTCGATCTCATCGATGAAGATGATGCAGGGGGCGCTCTTCTTGGCCTGCTCGAAGAGGTCACGCACGCGCGAGGCGCCCACGCCGACAAACATCTCCACGAAGTCCGAGCCCGAGATGCTGAAGAACGGCACCTTGGCCTCGCCGGCGATGGCCCGCGCCAGCAGGGTCTTGCCCGTTCCCGGCGGGCCGACCATCAGCACGCCGCGCGGGATGTGTCCGCCCAGGCTCGAAAACTTCTGCGGGTTGCGCAGGAACTCGACCAGTTCGCCGACCTCGTCCTTCGCCTCTTCGCAGCCGGCCACGTCGCGCAGGGTGACCTTGATGTCGCCCTCCGCGTGCTGCCGGGCGCGGCTCTTGCCGAAGCCGAAGATGCCCCCGGGTCCACCGCCGCCGGCGCCGCCGCGGCGCATGAACCAGACCCAGACGCCGATCAGCACGACGAAGGGCAGCCAGGCGGACAGCAGTTGACCGACGATGCTGGGCTGGGACGGGGGCTCGGCGCGGATGGTGACGGCGTTCTTGAGCAGATCGGCCACGAGCCCCGGGTCGCCGGGGTTGAAGGTCTCGAAGCGGCTGCCGTCCGTGCGCGTGCCCTTGATGGTCTGGTCCTGAATGCGCACCTCCTGGATGGCGCCCTCACCGAGTTCCGCGAGGAACTGGCTGTAGCTCAGGGTCCGGGCCTCGCTCTGGCCGGGTCCGGCCAGACCGCTCAGCATCATCACCAGCCACAGGGACACGGCGACCCAGAGCAGGATATTCAAGTTCTTGGCATTCATCATCCGATCGATCCTCGCAAAATGGGGCACCGTGGCGCGCGGCCCGACACCAGGCCGCGCAACCGGGTACATCGGGGCAGGACGCGCAAAAACCAAAGGCGCTGGTCTGGATTCGCCCGGGGCCGCGCCTGGCACCCGCTCGCCCCCTGGTTGACTCCGGCCGCCGCGCTGAGTTCAATCCCGCGGCCCGGTCGCTTGGCAGGGGCGCCATACTGACGCAATGTTCCCGCCAATGAAACGTCGTCCCCAGTGCGGACGCCCAATGGTCGCCACAGCATGTCCAATCTACCCGATTTTCCGCTCTCGCTCGCGCTCTACAACGTCCTGCCGGTCGCCCTGACCGGCCTTGCCCTGTGGTTCCTGACGCGCTACGTCGCGCAGCACGACCCGGCCGACCGGGGGCTGGCCCTCCTGGGCGCCGGGCTGATCCTGGCCGGCGGGTTGGCGAAGGCGTCCTGGAAGCTGATCGCCGCGACTACCGGGACGGACCTGGTCTGGCTGGCCACTGCCCTGTTCCCGCTGATGGCCCCCGGCTTCGCCCTGCTGGCCGTGGCCCTGTGGGGGGCGGTGCTCGGCCAAGCGGGGCGACGGGTCCCCGCGGGGCTGTGGCGGGTCGCGCTGGCCGTGGTGGCGCTCGCCTTCGCCGCGGCGGCGTTGCGCCACTGGGTGCTCGCGATCCCGCGGGGCTGGTTCCTGCCGCTGCTGGTGCTCGCCAGTCTCGGCAACCTCGCCGCCAGCCTGCTGCTGATCCGGGCCGCGGTGAGCCTGCGCCGGTGGGGCACGGCACTCCTGTTCGCGGTCAATCTGCTGATGATCTTTGCGTTGCAGCCGCTCGCCATGATGAACCCCAAGACGCTTGCCATGCACTGGACCGAGCAGACACTGACGGCGCTCGGCACCGCCTGCTTCGCGCTGGCGGCCTATCGACTGTGGCGCCTGACCCGCCGCGAGCGGTCCGCGGTGCGGCCAGGCGCCGCTTGACCTGGGGCCGCTCGCGGCGGGACCACGCGGCGACGCGGGTCGCGCGGGTGCGCCGCCCTGCCCCGCGAGTGCGATCAGAACTGATGTGGTGACCGAGATCCCGGGTACGCTGTCGTTGTCGTTGTCGTTGTCGTTGTCGTTGTCGTTGTCGTTGTCGTAATC
>NZ_CAIKKU010000855.1 GCF_903828115.1 uncultured Thiodictyon sp.
GGGGCTTTACGATAACCTCGATTACGACAACGACAACGACAACGACAACGAAAATGGCGCCATAAGTAGCCCCTAGTGGAAGTGTTTAACTTATGGATTGATTTGCGTTCATTTGCGTTTATTTGCGGACAATCTCTTCCATGTTGAGTCGTATCGGCGAATCGCTGTACTGGATGACGCGCAACCTGGAGCGGGCGGACGACACCGCGCGCATCCTGGATATCAATGTCGTCTACATGCTGGAGGCGGATGAGGGCGCCACCGAGGAGATGCAGTGGCAGCCCCTGCTGAACATCGTCGGCGCCGACGAACTCTATCCGGTGCGCTATCCGGACAAGCGGGTGACGGTACAGCGGGTCATCCACCTGCTGACCCAGGAGAAGGACAACCCCGGCTCGCTCTACAACAGCGTGCGCCTCGCCCGGGAGAACGCCCGGGTGGTGCGTGACCGTATCTCCAGCGCCATGTGGGAGGCGATGAATGAGTTTTGGCTCTCGGTGGACAAACACCTGAAGACCACGCTGCAACCCTGGCGGGCGGCGGAGTTCTATGCCCATGTGCACCGGGAGGTCGCCACCTTCTACGGGCTCGCCCAGAGCACCATGATCCGCGGCGAGGCCTACGGATTCACCGTGCTCGGCAGCCTCCTGGAGCGGGCCGACATGACCGCGCGCATCCTCGACGTGCGCTACCACCTGCTGCTCCCGGATCTGAGCCTGGTCGGCTCGCCGCTGGACTACTACCAATGGGGCGCGTTACTCAAGTCACTGTCCGGGTTCGACGCCTACCGGCGCCAGTACCACGGCGGCATCCGTCCCATCGAGGTGGTGGAGTTCACCGTACTGAATCCGGACTTCCCCCGCTCCCTGACCTACTGTCTGAACGGCATGGAGCGGGCCCTGGCGCGTATCGGCCTGATCGATCACGGTGAGGTACCGCGGGCCCTGCAGGCGCTGCGCGAACACCTGACCGTGGCCACCCCGCGGGACATCCTGGACCAGGGCCTGCACGAATATCTCGACCGCTACCTGGCCCTGTTGGCGGACCTGGCGACGGCCCTGCAGGCGGACTACTTCGAGGCCCACCTGGGAGACGCGCCGTGAGATACCGTATCGAGCGCGACTGCCGCATCCTCTATCCCACCCCGGTGCGGGAACATCACTGCCAGGTCCGCCTGGCGCCTTGGGAGGACGGTAATCAGGCGCTGGCCCGCCTGGAACTGCGGGTCTCACCGGCCACCCTGCCGGTCGCCCGTTACGATGGCTTCGGCAACCTGACACACCACTTCGGCGTGCTCAGTGCCCACCGCGCGCTTGAATTCACCCTCACCGCCGAGGTCGAGACCCGGCTATCGAACCCTTTCGACTTCGAGGTCCTGAGCCCGGCCCGGGAGCGCGTCTGGCTGACGGACAGCCTGCACCAGGCCCCGCGCCTGTGGGACTTCGTCTACCACCAGGGGTGTCTGACCCCCAAGCTCCCCGAGAAGATCGCCGGCCGCCCCACGCCCGAATGGCAGGAGGGGGTGGCGGTGCTTAGCCAAATTCAGGAGGCCCTCACCTGGGTCCATACGGTCGCGGAGTTCGACCCCCAGGAAACCGAATCCGTCAAGACCCTGCCGGACCTCTTCAGCGCCGCACGCGGCACCGCCGCCGACCTGTCCCACCTGTTGATTGCGCTCCTGCGCGGCTGGGCCCTGCCCGCCCGCTTCGTCTCCGGCTACCAGGACGCCGCCTGGTTCGAGCCCGACGACGAGGCCCCAGCGGGCACCGCCGCGCGCCTCCAGGCCCTGCACAACTGGGTCGAGACCCTGGTCCCCGGGGCCGGCTGGCGCGGCTTCGACCCCGCCTTCGGCCTGCTCGCCGACGACACCTACATCCGGGTGGCAGTCGGTCGCGACGCCCACGATGTCAGCCCGCTGCGCCATACCAGCAAGGGCGCCGGGGACAGCCCCGAAGTGACGGAGACGCTCAGCGTCACCCGCCTGGACGGCGCACCCGGCCTTTAGCTTCAACCATTCGCTTCGCGAGGCCGGGCGTCTATACCATTACCAGACTCCGCCCCCACCACTCCGGTGCTCTTATACCAGAGTGCATGTCAAATCTCGCAACACCGCATCAATAGGGCAGGCATATGTTTGCTGGCCATTGCCGGCGTAGAGTATTCCCACAATTTCCCCATTGGTTCGGACAATCGCTGAACCTGAACTACAGGTATATCGTTGAATCGCTTGATGGCAGGCACGCCGGCACTGAGCGGAACAGGCACAGCGCTATTTCTAACCGCACGAAACCCATAAGCAGTCGCATGACGCGCAATGCCCACTGAGCGCACCCTGGGATCTGCGTCAAATAGCTCCTCTGCCGCAGCTTCTACATTATCCAGAGCTTTCTCAAAGGAAACGCCCATCACGTCCTCCATTGCTTCCAAATTGGCAAGTTGATTACTTGGTAGACGAGCGTTTAAGACGCTCGCGCCATGATTTAGCGATGGTTAAGAGGATCAGGCACCTTGAAGTTGGTATTCGCGATTATTGGGATGGTTTCACCCTCCAAGATAATCTCCGATGGAATACTGGCGGCTTCCGCGCCTTCAATGCGCACACGAATAGCTATTTCAGAGCGATTTCTTGGGTTCAACGTGATGCCCAGGGCGTAGCCCCCATCATAATCATTAAGTATCATCTGTTGAACCTCCGGTCGCTCTATCAGATTTGCCAAACGATCTTGATTCATGTTATCTCGCAGTAACGGATGAGCATTTATCCAGCGCATGTGTGGCACTAATCCTGACCGTGACACCGGGCGCGCCACGTACGACGAATAAATGTTGGTTGAACTGATCCGATCCCGGCACAACGTAGCGGACAGCCACGCTCAGAGAGCAGGAATCTTCTCCAGACCGGCATCGACTGCAACCTCTTGGGCCCAACCTATTGGGCCGCTTGCGGGGCAGCGGGCGATCAACAAGGCACGAACCGGGCTTCAGATTGGCCTCAAGGGGTGGATAGGGCTGTTTGCAGCCAAGCGTAGCCCATTTTTCAGCGGGCGGCAAACGTACGCGGGCCGGTTGGGGTCCCGTCCGCTAGACGGGCAATGACCGGCCTTAAAGGCGCTGGAAGATGCGTAACACTTCAGGTCAGGCGGCGGCGTTGGGATGTCATCAGCCTCCTTGGAATGACTTCCCGCCGATAACAACCCCCTGTTCTATCGGCGTTCTTCTACGGTGCTTCGCGGCCACCCCCCTTTCTGGGTTGAGGCGAACCCGGCGATACCCCATCATGCCGCCCCCGACCCCGCAGCCTTGGTAGCGTCCCCGCCCATGAAATACGCCGACCTCCGCGACTTCATCGACCAACTGGAAAGCCGCGGCGAGCTGAAACGCGTCCGCGCCGAGGTCGACCCCTACCTGGAGGTGACCGAGATCTGTGACCGCACACTGCGCGCGGGCGGACCGGCGCTCCTGTTCGAGCGGCCCAAGGGGTCGCGCATCCCATTGCTCGGCAACCTGTTCGGCACCCCCAAGCGGGTGGCCCTGGGGATGGGGGAGGAGTCGGTGGCGGCCCTGCGCGAGGTCGGTCGGCTGCTCGCCTTCCTCAAGGAGCCGGACCCGCCCAAGGGACTGCGCGAGGCCTGGGCGGCACTGCCGATCTTCAAGAAGGTCCTGGACATGGCCCCCAAGGTCAGGCGCAACGCCCCCTGCCAGGAGCAGGTCTGCGCCGGCGGGCAGGTGGACCTGGGGCGCTACCCGATCCAGCACTGTTGGCCGGGCGACGCCGCACGCCTCATCACCTGGGGCCTCGTGATCACCCGCGGTCCGGAGAAGCCGCGGCAGAACCTGGGCATCTACCGGATGCAGGTCTTGGGACCCAACCGGGTCATCATGCGCTGGCTGGCCCACCGGGGGGGCGCGCTGGACTTGCGTGACTTCCAGCGGGCGCACCCGGGCCAGCCCTTCCCGGTGGCGGTGGCCCTGGGGGCGGACCCGGCGACCATCCTGGCGGCCGTGACACCGGTGCCGGACAGCCTGTCGGAATACGCCTTCGCCGGCCTGCTGCGGGGCAGTCGCACCGAGGTGGCCGCCGCTCTGGGGTCGGACCTGCAGGTGCCGGCCAGGGCCGAAATCGTGCTGGAGGGGCACATCTACCCGGACGACCTGGCGACCGAGGGCCCCTTCGGCGACCACACCGGCTATTACAACGAGGTCGACCGCTTCCCGGTCTTCACCATCGAGCGGATCACCCAACGCGCCGACCCCATCTATCACAGCACCTATACCGGCCGACCGCCGGACGAACCGGCGATCCTGGGGGTGGCGCTCAACGAGGTCTTCGTGCCCATCCTGTGCAAGCAGTTCCCGGAGATCCAGGACTTCTACCTGCCGCCGGAGGGCTGCTCCTATCGGCTGGCGATCGTCAGCATGAAGAAGCAGTACCCGGGGCACGCCAAGCGGGTGATGATGGGGGTCTGGTCGTTCCTGCGCCAGTTCATGTACACCAAGTTCGTCATCGTGGTGGACGAGGACATCAACCCGCGGGACTGGCAGGACGTGATCTGGGCCATGACCACCCGCATGGACCCGGCGCGCGACACGGTGCTGATCGAGAACACCCCGATCGATTATCTGGACTTCGCCTCCCCGGTGTCGGGGCTCGGGTCCAAGATCGGGTTCGATGCGACCAACAAGTGGCCGGGCGAGACGACCCGCGAGTGGGGCCAGCCGATCCGCATGGACGATGCGGTGCGCGAGCGGGTGGATCGGATCTGGGCCGACCTGGGGATCCAGTAACGCGAAGCGCAATTCCCGGTGCCTGTCCGGCGATCGATCAAGCGCGAGCAATCAGGCGATTCCCGCATACCTTCGTACCCTCAGGACACACCGACCCGGTGGGAGCGGCTTAACCGTGAAAGTCCGGCGGGGCCTTGTGGAAGCGGCTTCAGCCGCGACGGAAGTAGAAATGATGCGACCACGATTACGACAACGACAACGACAACGACGCCCGGTCAGTGAGAACGTCCAGTAGCTGTGGCTGTAGGGTACGCATCGCGCACCCCGCTCCGGCGGTCGCGGCAGGTTGGCGGGCACGCGATGCGTACCCTACGAAATATACGTTAAAATATCAGTTCTGATCGCACCCGCGCCGCACACCTGGGAGCGCCGCGCACCCGCTCCGCGCATCGCACGCCCGTGCGACTGGTTTTCCGCGCGCCAAACCGTATAGTGACGGACCAGTATCCGGTGATCGACCCTGTGACGAGGAGCCCCGCCATGGCAGTACTAAACCTGGAACATTTGCGCCCGCTGCAGGAGCAGATCAACAACCACCCACTCTACAGTGCCATCCGCGAACTGCGGGACCTGCGGGTCTTCATGGACCATCACGTCTACTCGGTCTGGGACTTCATGTCGCTGATCAAGTACATGCAGCGGCACCTGGCGCCGACGCAGGTGCCCTGGAGGCCCCACGGGGACCCGGCCTTGCGCTACTTCATCAACCGGCTGGTGTTGGAGCAGGAGTCCGACAGCGCCCCGACCCGCGACGGCGCCCTCCGTTACGGGAGCCAATTCGAGCTCTACTGCGAGGCCATGAACGAGATCGGCGCCGACGGGGAGCGCCCCAAACGGTTTCTCGCCCTGGTCGCCGAACGCGGGCTCGACAAGGCGCTCTACTCCGACCTGGTGCCCCAGCCGGCGCGCTACTTCGCCGAGACCACCTTCTGCTTCATCCACGAAAACAAGCCACACGAGGTAGCCGCCGCCCTGGTAATGGGCCGCGAGCACCTGCTCCCCGGCATGTTCCGCGGCTTGCTGGCGCACCTGCCGCTCGGCCCGACCCAGGCCCCGGGCTTCCACTACTACGTGAACTGCCACGTCCACCTGGACGAGGACTTCCATGCCCCCCTGTCGATGCAACTGCTGACCCAACTGTGCGGCAACGACGCCCTGCGTCTGGAGGAGGCAGAGGCCGCCGCCGAGGAGGCGGTGTGCGCGCGGTTGCGCTTCTGGGACGGGATCCTGGAGGCCATCGAGACCGACCGCGGTCCCTGACCCTCAGCGAGCGGACCGTCTCACGGACCGGGCGTCGTTAGTCGTTGTCGTTGTCGTTGTCGTTGTCGTAATCGAACAATCCGATCACGACA
>NZ_CAIKKU010000856.1 GCF_903828115.1 uncultured Thiodictyon sp.
GCTTGTGCTATTGGCCAGGCATGTTGGGGAAAAAGCCTCTGAAAAGGGCGCATCCCTGGCGTGTAGGTGCGGAGAACTGACCTAAGACTGGGCTAAATCGGGAACGGCTAATATTAGGGATTTTTGATGCAATTGCCCTGCGGGGATGGCCAGTGCTTCGAGAGCGAGCGGCCGGTGCATCAGGTCAAGGTCAGGCCCTTCCGTATGGGCAAGTACGAGGTCACCCAGGGGCAATGGCAGGCGGTGATGGACGCCAATCCGGCGCGCTTCAAAGGCGATGACCGACCGGTAGAGAACGTCTCCTGGAATGACATTCAAGACTTTCTCAAGCGCTTGAATGCCGACGGCAAGGGCCAGCCCTACCGCCTGCCGAGCGAGGCCGAATGGGAATATGCGGCCCGTGCCAAGACCCCGACGCCCTACTGGTGGGGCAAGGACCTGGGTAAGGGCAATGCCAATTGTTACGACTGCGGCAGCCAATGGGACGGCAAGGAAACCGCGCCGGTCGGGTCCTTCAAGCCCAATGCCTTCGGGCTCTACGACACCGTGGGCAACGTCTGGGAGTGGGTGCAGGACTGCTGGCACGACAGCTACGCCGGCGCCCCGTCCGACGGCTCGGTGTGGGGGGCTGATCCGTGTACCGCTGGCCGGGTGTTGCGCGGCGGTTCCTGGAGCGACGACGCCTGGCTCACGCGCGTCTCGTACCGCTACAGGTACACTCCCGGCTACCGCAACGAAAGGCTCGGTCTGCGGCTGGCCCAGGACCTTTAACCTTTACACTTTATGACTCTTACCCTTTCCCCTTTTTCGCGTCGCCGGGCCCCCGCGATCACGGCAGTATGTCAGTCCCGCGCGGGACGGGGTTTGAAACCCCGTCCCGAACGTTTTTCCCGGCGCCGACCACCAGTGGGAACCGGCCGTCCCGGAAAAACGTCCCGGACGGGGCGAATGCACCCGTCCGGCCCTTGAGTCTAGCCGCGATTGCGGGCGAGCCGCGTGCGCGCCCGACCGGAGGTCGAGGCTTAAGCCGGTCGACGCCGGACCAAGATCCAAGTGCTATCCGTGGGACGCCCACCGGCTGAAGCCTCGACCTCCGGTTGAGGTTTCCCTCGTCCTCCTCGTTTCCAAGCGGGGCTTTGGGAACCGGTCGAGCGAGGGGTCTTATTCAGTCGGCGACATAAGCAGCCGTGACATCCGTGCGCGGAAAGTCATCGCCCTTGAACAGCAATGGCTCGTTTAGTACGCGGGCGAGGGCATAGGAAAAGCAATCGCCCAGGTTGAGCCCCGCGGGGTGGCGGCCCTTGCCAAAGCGGCGAAACCCCTCGCGGGCAAGCCGCGCCTGCACCGCATCGAAGGGCACCAGCTCGATTGCGGCAGTCGCCAGGAACAGGTCCAGGTCGCGGATGCCTTCCGCACCCTGACGGGCCTCGATGACGATGGACAGTTCGACCAGGCTCGCGGTCGATAAACGCCGCCGGGTTGCCGCTTCGATCAATTCATTGAACGCCCGGCGCTCCGGCTCGTCTTGCAGTACCGCGAGCAGGGCCGAGGGATCGATGACCATCAGCGCGGCAGCCCGTGGCCGTCGTAGCCGAGTATCTCGTCGGCGGATCTGGGATCGAGCACGGGCAGACCGGCCATGTGCCGGGCAATCGCATCGAGTTCGTCCGCCAGCCGGTGTCGTCCCGCTGCCTGCTCCAGGCGCTCCAGGCGTTCGCGCAGCGCCTGGGTGACAGCCGCGGTCTTGGTCTCACCGGTCAGGGTGATGACGCGCTCGGCGAGGCGTTCGGTCTCCGCGTTGCGAATGTTGAGAGCCATGGGGGCCTTCCCGTGTAGACAGCGTTGTGCAGTGTAGATCGTCGTCGCGCAGATCCTCAAGCTCTTCGACCTCCCTTCAATGGGGGTGCGGGTTCAGTCGGCCTCGAACTCCACCTTGTCGTAGATCTGCGCGAGCACCAGGGTGCAGTCCACGCTGGTGAGGGGAACGCGGTCGGTCAGGGCGGCGAAGTCGGTGAGGGTCCAGCGGTCGCCCTCCCCGCGGGTATAGAGATCGACCTGGACCTGGTGTTGGGAGACCAGCAGGTATTCGCGCAGGCTCGGGATCTGGCGATAGAGCGCGAACTTGCCGCCGCGGTCGTAGGCCTCGGTGGAATCGGAGAGGACCTCGACGATCAGGCTCGGGTTGAGCAGCAGGTCGCGACGCCCGTCCTGGAACTCGTGCTTGGCACAGAAGGCGACCAGGTCCGGATAGGTCCCGGCATTGGCCGCGCGTACCCGCACCTTCATGTCGTTGGCGTAGACCTGGCAGGGGCGGCCCTGCATCTGCGTCCACAGTTGGCCGCCGACATTCGTCACGATGGTGTTGTGGGCCGCGCTGCCCCCGGTCATGGTGAGGACTTCGCCGCCGATATACTCGCTGCGGCCCTCCAGGGCCGCGCGCTCGCCTTCCAGCCAGTCCTCGAAGCTCAGATGGGGTTTGGGTTGCAGTGACATGGGGGCGTCTGCCGGTGTTGGGGATGGGGGGATTATAGCCTTTACCTTCGGTGTCCCATGGTGCCGCCGACCTGTCGGTGCGATTCCGCGGCACCCGTGCGGGACGGGGTTTGAAACCCCGTCCAGCCCTTGGGATCATCCCTAAACCGGAGATCGAGACTTTACCGTGAAAGTCAGGCCGGGCCCCGGTGGGGCGACCTTGCAAGCCGCCGCTGCCTCGCAGGTTACCGCAGCCTCCGGTTCCCCCCTCATCGCCTCGTTCCCAAGCGCAGGGCCGGGCAAGCAGTGCCCGATGGGCAAAAAATCCGCCATGCCTTAGGTCGGGGTCAGGAACGAACCCCAACCTATCGGGCATAATGGCCGCCAAGTTCCACCCCTGGTTCGGTACCCTGACCATGCCCTACCGCTTCGACCACATCACCAGCAACCCCGCCCGCATGAACGGTCAGCCCTGCATCCGCGATCTGCGGCTCACCGTGCGGCGCGTCGTCGCGGCCGTCGCCCTGTACCCGGACCGCGCCGAACTCAAGCGCGAGTATCCCGAACTGGAGGATGAGGACATCCGCCAGGCCCTGGAGTACGCGGCTGAGAGTGTCGAGGACCAGATCATCACCTTGGGGGCGGCGTGATCCCCCTGCTGCTCGATCAGGGATTGCCGCGCAGCACCCCTAGTCACCTGCAACGACTCGGTATTACGGCAACCCACGTCGCTGATATCGGACTGAGCCGCGCCGACGACGCCCGGATCATCGATGAGGAATACCAAGGGATCTCGCCAACGGCGCCCGACTCAGGCCCGAGGGCTTGGAGCCGCTGCTGGTCAGCCCCAAATTAAGCGGTTCTTGCGGCGGTTGCGTCCGCCGGACGCGCCCGCCTCA
Source organism: uncultured Thiodictyon sp. (assembly GCF_903828115.1). Lineage (GTDB taxonomy): Bacteria > Pseudomonadota > Gammaproteobacteria > Chromatiales > Chromatiaceae > Thiodictyon. Next base: position 3,372 of record NZ_CAIKKU010000856.1, read on the forward strand.
TGCCTGATCCCGATTCATCCAACCACCGAGAGAACGCTATGCAGCCCAGAGCACTGGCCTTGACCCTCGCCGTGACGCTCGCCACGCTGGCGCCCTGCGGCGGTGCCGCGTTGGCGGCCGATGCGCCGGTCCCGGCCCCGGCCGCCGCCCCGGCCCAGGTCCCGGCGCCGGCCTTCACCCTCGCCCCCTTGCCCTATCCCGCCGATGCACTGGCGCCGGTGATCGACAAGGCGACCATGGAGATCCACCACGACCGCCACCACGCCGGCTATGTGAAGGCCCTGAACGAGGCCGTGGCCGCCACCCCGGAGCTTCAGGGCAAGACCCTGGAGGCCTTGCTGGCGGGCGCCTCCAAGTCGACGGCGGCGCGCAATCTCGGCGGCGGTCACTACAACCACACCCTGTTTTGGACTCTGATGGCCCCGGTGGGTCAGGGCGGCGAGCCGTCGGCGGCGCTCAAGACCCAGATCGATAAGGACTTCGGTTCCTGGGACGCCTTCACCAAGGCGTTCGAGGAGGCGGGCCTGAAGCGCTTCGGCTCCGGCTGGGTGTGGCTGGTCTGGACCGGGGACAAGCTCCGGATCATCTCCACGCCGAACCAGGACAACCCGCTGATGGACTTGGCCGAGGTGAAGGGCAAGCCGATCCTGACCAACGACGTCTGGGAGCATGCCTACTATCTGAAACACCAGAACAAGCGTGGGGACTACCTCAAGGGGTGGTGGCCGGTGGTGAACTGGAACCGTGTCAACGGGCTCTTTGACGCGGCGGCGGGGTAGGGGGCCACGACACCCCTTCGGCGGGGGCGCGGGTGGGAACCCGTGCCCCCAGGGCTTCACAATTGCATCGATAACGGACAGGATTAGCCGATGGATGTTTTTCCCTACCCAGTAGCCCGTATCGGCATCATCGGCGGCGGCCAGCTCGGGCGCATGATGGTCAAGGCGGCCAAGCGCCTGGGCTGCACCTGCGTGGTGCTGGACCCGACCCCCGGCTCGCCCGCCGGGCAGGTGTCCGGGCACCAGATCGTCGGCGACTATCACGACCCGGCGAAGCTGCGGGAACTGTGCGAGTCGTGCGACGTGACCACCTTCGATATCGAGGACATCGACAGCGACACCCTGGAGGAACTGGTGCGCGAGGGCCGCCGGATCTATCCGTCCCCCCGGGTGCTGGCGGTGATCCAGGACAAGCTGACCCAGAAGCAGGCGCTGACGGACGCCGGTATCGCCACCGCGCCCTTCATCCCCATGCCGGTGCCCACCGCCGAGGCCTTCGCCGCCTTCGGCTATCCACTGGTCCAGAAGGCACGCCGCGGCGGCTACGACGGGCGCGGGGTGGTCGTCATGCGCAGCGCGGCCGACTATCCGCAGCACCTGCCGGTGCCGTCCCTGGTTGAACGCTTCATCCCCGCCACTAAGGAGCTGGCGGTACTGGTGGCGCGCGGGCGCGACGGCGACTGTCGCTGCTACCCGGTGGTGGAGATGCAGATGCGCCCGGCGGGCAACATGCTCGACATGCTGCTGGCCCCGGCCGAGGTCTCGCGGGTGATCGCCGCCGCCGCCGCGTCACTGGCCCAGCGCACGGTGGAGTCCCTGGACGGCGTCGGGGTCTTCGGGATCGAGATGTTCCTGACCGAGACCGGGGACCTGCTGGTCAACGAGGTGGCACCGCGCACCCACAACTCCGGCCACCACACCATCGAGGCGAACATGACCGACCAGTTCGAGCAGCACCTGCGTGCCGTGCTCGGCCTGCCGCTGGGCGCCACCGACCAACTCTCGCCCGCCGTCATGATCAACCTGCTCGGCGCGCCCGGCCACCGGGGGCGCCCGGTCATCAAGGGGCTGGCCGCCGCGCTCGCCATTCCCGGGGTCTGCGTGCACATCTACGGCAAGGCCGCGGCCGCGCCCCTGCGCAAGATGGGCCATGTGACGGTGCTCGACCGGGATCTGGCGAGCGCACGGCACAAGGCGGAGCGCGTCCGCGCCATCATCGAGATTACCGCCGAGGACCATCCATGAGTACCACTGTGAATGCAACGGCGCCCGGCCCGGGGGCCCGGCCGCTGGTCGGGATCATCATGGGCAGCGACTCGGACCTGCCGGTGATGCAGGAGACGGCAGACCTGCTGCGCGAGTTTGGCATCCCCTACGAGATGACCATCGCCTCCGCCCACCGCACCCCCAAACGTCTCTATGACTATGCCGAGAGCGCGGCGGCCCGCGGCCTGCAAGTCATCATCGCCGGTGCCGGCGGCGCTGCCCACCTGCCGGGCATGGCGGCGGCCCTCACCCCGCTGCCGGTCATCGGGGTGCCGATCAAGACCTCCGCCCTGTCGGGTCAGGACTCGCTGCTCTCCATCGTGCAGATGCCCGCGGGGGTGCCGGTGGCCACCGTCGCCATCAACGGCGCCAGGAATGCCGGCATCCTCGCCGTCCAGATCCTGGGGACCGCGGACCCGGCCCTGCGGGCGCGGATGGTTGCGTATAAGCAGGGGCTGGAGGCGATGGTGTTGGAGAAGGCGGGGCGGATGGAGGCGGCGGGCGGGTGAGGCAAGCAAAGAGGGTTAGTCCGCAATTGAACGCAAATAAAACCAGCGTTTGACGGAGTTTGACGGATGCGCAATCGTCAACCTGAGGACGAGCGTTCAGCGGGCGGGACGGGGCATTCGCCCCGTCCCGCATGTTTATTCTGTCCCTGATCACTGCCGTGGGCCTGCGAGTCCGGAGAAAACGTTGCGGACGGGGCGAATGCCCCGTCCGGCCCGAGGGGCCAGGTCCCATAGGGTCTGTTGCTCATCCGCGGCGATCCGGACCTCACAAACTCTCGACCTCAAACCCGACCACCGTGCGCCGCTTGCGGCTGAATTCGACGCCGATCAGGTGGATCGGTTGGCCGCTTGCCCGGTAGGGGTCGGCATAGCCGCGGTCCTTGAGCTGCTGGAGCGCGCGCCCCGCGGCGGCCAGTTCGACTACTTTGAACTCGAACAGATACACCTGGTCATTGAAGCGCAGGGCCAGGTCCAGTCGTCCGGCGTTGCTGCTCTCCTCCGGGGTCAGGTCCAGGCCGAGCGAGGCGAAACAGGCATAGAAGACGCTGGCGTAATAGCCCTCGTAACGGGCGATGGGGTTGTTGCGATACCAGTCGCCCGGGATGCCGACGAAGAAGGCGGTGAAGTGCTGCGCCAGGCCCGCGAAGTCGTTGGCTTCAAGCAGGCGGTAGAGCGACTTGCGCCGGCGTCCGTCGGCCGCTGCGGCCGGGGTCCAGGCCTCCAGCAGGGCAGTGTTGAGGCTTTGGTAGACCTCGCGGTTGGGATAGCGCAGGCGGTAGAACCAACTGCCGCTGACGACCTCCTCGCGATCGATGGTCAGATAGCCGGTCTGAAACAGCAGGGCCTCGGTCGTCATGCGGTCCACATCGAAGGCAGAGAGGAGTGCGGCGTCCGTCTCCAATTGGCCCAGCGCGGGGAGCCAGACCTCGCGCTCAGTCAGGACCTTGATCAGAAAGGTCGGCGTCGCGGTCTCGAACCACCAGGGGCGGAACTGGCGCTTCTGAAAGAGCAGCAACAGGTCGAAGGGGTTGTAGACCGCCTCGCCGGTCCAGTTGTAGCCGTTGTACCAGGCGCGGATCTCGTCACGATCAAGGTCCGCGAGTTCGGGCGCGAAGACCTGGTCGAGGTCGGTCTCCGTGTAGCCGCAGATGGCCGAGTACTTGGTGTCGACCGTGATGTCGTTGAGGTTGTTGAGTCCCGAGAAGAGACTGACCTTGCTGAATTTGCTGACCCCGGTCAGGAAGGCAAAGCGCATGTCGGCGTCGGCGCCCTTGATCACCGAGTAGAGGTTGCGCAGCCCGTCGCGAATCTCGCGCGCGGCGGCCGGGTCGGTCAGGTTGTCGAGGATGGGCTTGTCGTATTCGTCCACCAAGACCACCACGCGCTCACCGTGCTGGGCGTGCGCCGCGCTGATCAGACCGTGGAAGCGTCCGGAGATGCTGCGGTGGGGGCTCTTGACGCCGAGCCTGGCCTCGTTGTCGGTCAGCAGTTCGCCGATCTTCTCGTCCAGTTCGAAGCGGCTGCGCAGGACGCCGTCGGCAAAGCTCAGCCGGACGACCGGATAGCGCCGCCCCCAGTCCCAGCGTCCGTGCGCCTGGAGCCCGCGAAACAGGGCCTCGGTGCCGCTGAAGACCTCGGCGAGCGTATCCAGGAACAGTGATTTGCCGAAGCGGCGCGGGCGCGACAGGAAATAATACTTGCCCTGCTCGATCAACTGCAGGGCAAAGCCGGTCTTGTCGACATAGTAGCAGTCAGTCTCGCGGATCTCGCGAAAGGTCTGGATGCCGATGGGGAGGATGCGACGGGTCATGGTGACGTTTAGCGAGGCTTTGCCTCAGACCGACGAGTCGGCGGCCACATGCAGCCGTGCTGAGCACGCAGAAAACGGTCGTCGCGGGCGAGACGGCCCAAGGCGGGCAGGGTGGGCTGCCATCACCGGCAGCGACGCTCGCCCCGGGTCCGGGGTCATCGCGGGCGCGACGGACCCCGTCAGTGCGCGGGCGGGGCCGGAGGTGGCCTTGGTCAGTCGTGCACCACCTTGAACATGTCGTGGCGGGTGACGATGCCGACCGTGTTGCCGGACTCGTCCACCACCACCAGTCGGCGGGTCCCCGCCTCTTCCATGCGCGTGATTGCCTCGGTCAGGCGGGTGGCGCCGGTCACCGTCTGGACCGGGTGACTCATGATCGCGCTCATGCGGGTGACGACCAGGTCGACACCCTCGTCGCCCAGACGGACCAGGTCGCGTTCCGTGACGATCCCGACTGGGCGGCCGTGACGTTCGACGACCACGCTGCCCAGGTGCCGGTCGGCCATCACGCGGACGGCCTCGCGCGCCAGCGCGTCCTCGGGCAGGGTGACCACCCCGCGGGTCATGATGGCGTTCACATCGGTATCGGCCAAGAGGTCCTTCGTCGTCAGGCGGTCGATCAGGTCCGCCTCGCTGATGATCCCCGCCACCTGGCCAGCCTGGTCGGTCACGATGAGGTGGCGGACCCGCCGTTCGGCGAGCAGGCGGTAGGCGTCGCGAACGCCCGTGTCGGTCGGGGCGGTGAGCGGGGGCGTGCGCATTGCCTCGCTGATCGGTACCGCCTCGGCGTCCCGGTGCTGCGCGGCGAAGCGGACCGCGTCGCGCTCGGTGAAGATGCCGACGGGGCGCTCGGCGTCCGTCACTACCAGGGCGCTGATGCGTTGCCCGCGCATCACGGACAGCGCCCACTGGACCGAATAGTCCGCGGGAACCGCCGTGGCCGGGGACGTCATGATGTCCGCCAGGGTCGCGGGCGGCAGGCCCGCGGCGACGGAACCGGTAGCAGATGGGGATGATTGCAAGTGCGGACACTCCCTGGGCCAGTAACATCGATCACCGGGCGACCAAAAGCGCGACGGCTTAAGCCCTCACGATAGCCGGGCTTGGCGTGTCCGTCAAGATTGCGGTGCCTTCCTCACAGCGATCAGCGTTGGTTTCGGGTTATGCTTGGGGAACTGGGCCGCGTCGGGCCTCTCCGACCCGTGCCGACGTCCCCTGGACCGAACCGGAGTTAGCCGTGGACATCGCAGAATTACTCGCCTTCAGCGTCAAGAACAACGCCTCCGACCTCCACCTCTCGGCCGGCCTGCCGCCGATGATCCGGGTGGATGGGGATATGCGCCGCATCAATGTTCCGGCGTTGGAACACCGTACCGTGCACTCGCTGGTCTATGACATCATGGATGATAAGCAGCGCAAAGACTACGAGGAGTTCCTGGAGACCGACTTTTCCTTCGAGATCCCGGGGGTGGCGCGCTTCCGCGTCAACGCCTTCAACCAGAAACGGGGCGCCGCGGCGGTCTTCCGCACCATCCCATCGAAGGTCCTGAGCCTGGAGGACCTGAAAGCCCCGCCGATTTTCAAGGACATCGTGAACGTCCCGCGCGGCCTGGTGCTGGTGACGGGGCCGACCGGCTCCGGCAAGTCCACCACCCTGGCGGCCATGGTGGACCACTTAAACGACAACGAGTACGCCCACATCCTCACGATCGAGGACCCGATCGAGTTCGTGCACACCAGCAAGAAGTGTCTGGTCAATCAGCGCGAGGTGCACAAGGATACCCTGGGTTTCAGCGAGGCCCTGCGCTCGGCGCTGCGCGAGGACCCGGACATCATCCTGGGGGGTGAGATGCGTGACCTGGAGACCATCCGGCTGGCGCTGACCGCCGCCGAGACCGGCCATCTGGTCTTCGGCACCCTGCACACCACCTCCGCGGCGAAGACCATCGACCGTATCATCGACGTCTTCCCGGCGGCGGAGAAGGACATGGTGCGCTCCATGCTCTCGGAGTCCCTGCGCTCGGTCGTGGCCCAGACGCTCCTGAAGAAGATCGGCGGCGGGCGTTGTGCCGCCCACGAGATCATGATCGGCACCCCGGCCATCCGTAACCTGATCCGCGAGGCCAAGGTGGCGCAGATGTATTCGGCCATCCAGACCGGCCAGGCCCACGGAATGCAGACCCTGGACCAGAATCTCAAGGAGATGGTGCAGAAGGGCTTGATTTCCCGCAAAGATGCCAAGGCCAAGGCCCAGAACAAGGACGATTTCATGTAAGCGCGCCGCCGCCCCCGCTCCATCCTGCCGCCCGCCCGCCCCCGCGCGCGCGTCGGCGGCCGCCTCGCTAACCCCAAACGCTTCAAGGTACTGACCATGGACCTGAAACAGGCGATGGAAGAGTTGCTGTCGATGATGGTGAAGAAGAAGGCGTCGGACCTGTTCGTCACCGCCGGCTGGCCCCCAAGCGTCAAGGTGGACGGCGTGGTGCGCCCGGCGGCCAAGGACAAGCTCACCGTGGAGCAGGCGCGGGACCTGGTCTTCCTGCTCATGAACGAGCGTCAGAAGGCTGAGTTCCTGAAGACCAACGAGTGCCAGTTTGCCATCGATCGACCTACGCTCGGGCGTTTCCGCGTCAGTGCCCTGGTGCAGCGCGACGCCGCCGCTATGGTGCTGCGCCGGATCGAAACCAAGATCCCCACGCTGGAGGAACTGATGCCGCCGCCGGCGCCGCGGGAGGCGCCCCGGCGTGCCCCGCAGGTGCAGGTGGGAGGCGTTCGCCCGCCGGCGCCGAAGGAGGAACCGACCTTTCCGCCGGTCGTGAAGACGTTGAAGGACTTCGCCCTGACCAAGCGCGGCATGGTGATCTTCGTCGGCGGGACCGGGACCGGCAAGTCGACCTCGCTCGCGGCCCTGGTGGGCTACCGCAACCATCTGAGCACCGGCCACATCATCACCATCGAGGACCCCATCGAGTTCGTCCACGACCACGACGGCTGCATCATCACCCAGCGCGAGGTCGGCGTCGATACGGAGTCCTTCGAGGTGGCGCTGAAGAACACCCTGCGCCAGGCGCCCGATGTAATCCTGATCGGCGAGATCCGCACCCGGGCGACGATGGAGTATGCCATCACCTTCTCCGAGACCGGGCACCTGGTGCTCGCCACCCTGCACGCGAACAATGCCAACCAGGCCCTGGATCGCATCATCAACTTCTTCCCCGCGGAGGCGCACAATCAACTCCTCCTGGACCTGTCATTGAACCTCAAGGCGGTCGTCGCCCAGCAGTTGGTCCCGCGCAAGTCCGGTCAGGGGCGGCGCGCCGTGATCGAGATCCTCATCAATACCCCGTTGGCCGCGGACATGATCCGCAAGGGCGAGGTCCATAAGCTCAAGGAACTGATGAAGAAATCCCGTGAGCAGGGGATGGTCACATTCGATCAGGCGCTCTATGACCTCTATCAGGAGGGGGAGATCAGCTACGAGGAGGCCTTACGGCTGGCCGACTCGGCCAACGAGGTCCGGCTCATGATCAAGCTGCAGGGCGGCGGCGAGCAGCACGACGCCATGACGCGCGCCATCTCGGCGATCTCACTCATCGAGCAGGAGGACGACGGGATGCCGCTGCGGTTGGATGATTAGTAACCGCGAGGAACGGTGCACTAAGGAGGTTAAACACGTCCATCAGGAGAATCCATTAGGGAGTGTCGGCAGCATCGTTGTCGTTGTCGTAATCGTAATCGTAATCGTAATCGAGGTTATCGTAACGCCCTGGATTCTCTCGCACCCTAAATTGCATCGCTTGTCCGATTACGATTGCGACAACGACAACGACAACGATTGCGTTTATCTTTAGCTTGTTACCTCACCCCCCCGATTTCCTGCGGCGCATCCGTCGCCCCCTCAACTCAATGGTTCCGCTATGGCCGCCCGCACGACACCGCCCAACCTCGTCCACATTCTTTGGATCAAGCCGTCGCATTATGACGACGACGGCTATGTGATCCAGTGGTGGCGCTCCTCCCTGCCGGCCAACAGCCTGGCCACGGTCTACGGCATCGCCCTGGACTGCGCGCAGCGCCGGGTGCTGGGCCCCGAGGTCGAGATCCGGGTGCGGGCGCTCGACGAGACCAACAGCCGGGTCGACCCCGCCCGCCTGGTGCGGGAACTTCAGGCCGGCGGCGCCCGGGTGCTGGTGGGGCTGGTCGGGGTGCAGACCAACCAGTACCCCCGGGCGCTGGACCTGGCCCGCCGCTTCCGAGCCCTAGGGGTGGCGGTGGCGATCGGCGGCTTCCATGTGAGCGGCTGCCTGGCGATGTTGAAGGAGCGGCCGGTGGAGTTGCAGGAGGCCCTGGACGGCGGCATCACCCTGTTCGCCGGGGAGTTGGAAGGGCGCCTGGAGGGGATGTTACAGGACCTGATGGGGGCGGGGCTCAAGCCACTCTACAACTATTTGCTGGACCTACCGGACATGACCGGCACGCCCACGCCCATCCTGCCCGCCGACCGGGTGCGCCTGACCATGGGCCGGCGGGCAAGCTTCGACGCCGGGCGCGGCTGCCCCTACCAGTGCAGCTTCTGCACCATCATCAACGTCCAGGGCCGCAAGTCCCGGCATCGCGACGCCGACGACGTGGAGCGCCTGGTGCGCGCCAACTGGGCCCAGGGCATCACGAACTTCTTCATCACGGATGACAACTTCGCCCGCAACACCCAGTGGGAGGCGATCTTCGACCGGCTCATTGCGCTCCAGGGCCAGGGGATCGTCCTGCAACTGGTTATCCAGGCCGACACCCAATCCCACCGCATCCCCCATTTCATCGAAAAAGCGGGCAAGGCCGGCGTCACGCGCATCTTCATGGGGATGGAGAGTATCAATCCGGATGCGCTCAAGACCGCGCAGAAGGGTCAGAATAAGATCACCGACTACCGCGCCATGCTCCAGGCCTGGCACGGCGCCGGGGTCCTGACCTATGCCGGTTATATCCTGGGGTTCCCCAACGACACCCCGGAGACCATTCGGCGCGACCTGGCGATCATCCAGCGCGAGTTGCCCGTCGATATCCTGGAGTTTTTCATCCTCACGCCGCTGCCCGGCTCCCTGGACCACCAGCGCCTGGTGGAGGCCGGCGTCCGGCTGGACCCGGACATGAACAACTACGACACCCAACACGTCACCACGGACCACCCGCTCATGAGCGCGGACGAATGGCTGGGCATCTATCGCGAGGCCTGGGACCGCTTCTACAGCCCCGCGCATGTGGCCACGGTGCTGCGCCGCGCCCGCGTCTGGGGCTACGACCCCAAACACATGATGAGTAAGCTGTTCGCCTTCCACGCCCCGGTCGTCTATGAGCGTCTCCACCCTCTGGAGGGCGGCTTGCTGCGCATCAAGCGCCGCTGCGAGCGGCGCCCGGGGCTGCCCATCGAGCACCCGGCCGTCTTCTACCCCAAGCTCGCGCTGGAGTTCGTCCGCAAGTACGCGGGGGCCTATCTGATGCTCCGGCGCTACCGGCGCATCCTGGCCCAGGTCCTGGCAGAGCCCGCCGACACCTATACGGACGCCGCCATGGCACCCGTGGATGAGGCGGGCGACGAGCACCTGGCGCTCTTCACCGCCACCGCGGCGGCCCGTGAGTTTGTGCAGAAGCGGCGCCTGCGTAAGGCGGTCCTGGGCGGCGCCTAGGCGCTTGCCGGCGGCCTATTCCTGCACGATCAGGTCACGCCCGGCACTACCCGACCACCACCTCATCCCAGTCGAAGACCGGCTGGGCCAGCGGGGGCTGGATGAGGGTGCCCTGGGCATAGCGCACGCCGCTGGCCCAGACCGGGCCGATCAGGGCGGGGTCGTCGAGGCCCGCGGCGATGACCTCGGCCTCCTGCAGACGCAGGCGGCGCACCAAGGCGTTCAGGCGCTCCGGCGTGGCCTCGCGCACCGTGTCGGCGGCGAGCCGGACCAGGGGCGGGCGCAGTTCCATCACCAGGTCCAAGGCGGCTGGGGTCTGGTCGACCTCCAACAGGCAGATCCCGATCCCCAGTCTGCGCAACATCTTCGCCACGAGCACGGCGATCCCCCGGTGTTGGAGCAGATCGGGGACCGTGAGCCCCAGGATGGCGGCCGCGGGAGTGAGACCCTGGGTGCTCAGTTGGTCGCGTAGCCACAGTATCCAGCCCGGGGCGGCCAGGGTCTCCAGGTGCTGGCGGATGAGTAGCTCGAGCCCGGGCTGTGCCTGGGACTGCTCGGCGAGGACCGCCAGTGAGTGCATCATCACCCAGCGGTCGATCGAGACAGTGCGCCCGCAACGCTCCGCAATCGGCAGGAAGTCCCAGGATGGGATCAAGGTCCCGTCCTCTTCGGCCAGGCGCAGCAGGACCTGCAGACAGTGTCGGCCCTGGGGTCCCACGGCCGCCAGCGGTTGGTAAAAGAGCCGGAAGCCCTGGCCTGGGGTGGAGCCAATCAGGGCCTGCGCGATCAGCTGGTCGAGGCGCTGTTCATGGAAGACGTCCTCCGGTCCCGGGGCGCTCGGTTGATAGATCACGAGCCGATCACCGCCGGACTGCTGGGCCGCAGCACAGGCCATCTGCGCCCACGAGATGAGGGTCAGTGCGTCCCCCGGACTGGTGCGCAAGAGGCCCAGTCCGATGCTGAGCCGGACCCCGATGGATTGCCCGGCGAGGGTGAGTGGCGTGACGGCAAGCGTCTCGCGCAGTCGCGTAACCGCCTCCAACAGGGTGTCCGGCCCCGGGCGCCGCAGCAACAGGGCGTGATAATGGTCGTCCAGGCAGGCGGCCAGATCGGTCGGCTCCAACTGCTCACGCAGGCGCAAACCGAGGGCTTGCCGCAGCAGGTCGAGGCCCCCGGGCCCCAGGCGTTGCGCGAGTTCGGCGGTGCCGTCGAGGGCCACCAGCAGGAGACCACTGCCTGGGTGGGCGGCGGGTGGCTGCGCGATCACCTGTTCCAGCATCATCAGGAAATGGCGCCGGGTCGCCAGGCCGGTGGCGGGGTCGCGCTGGTCGGTCAGGTCCGAGCGGCGACGCAGGGCCGCGTAGGCGTCGATCCGCTGCGTCACGGTCTGTGCCAGGAGGCCGGGGTCGATCGGCTTGGTGATGAAGGCGTCGCCGCCCATGTTCAGTGCCCGCAACTGCCGCTCAGGGTCGCGTTCAGTGGAGAGGAACAGGATCGGTACCGCCCGCAAGGCGTGCTGCTCGCGGATGATGGTCGCCAATTCCGCCCCGTCGGCCCCCGGCATATTGAGATCCATCAGGATCAGGTCGGGCTCGAAGACCGCCAGCACCTCCAGGACCTTGAGTGGATCTGTGAGTGCGCGTACCTGCAACCCCGCGGCGCTCAGCAACCGCTCGGCAAGGAGCGTCTGGGTGGCGTCGTCATCGACCACCAGCACCCGACGGGCCGTCTTGGGCTGTGCCCGGCACGCGCCGAGCAAGGCTGCCACCAGGTCATCGGTCGCCACCGGGGCCATCAGGCAGGCCGCTGCATTGACCCGCAGGGCTTGCAGACGCAGACCGATCTCCTTGGTGTGGGTGATGACCAGCAGGTGCCGTGCCGTGACGCCATCCCGCGCGAGGGCCTCGATCCAGGCCCGCAGGGTCTGACCGGGCGCGAGCAGCGCGGTCTCCAGGATCAGCGCCAGGTACTTGGGTCCCGCAGCAGGGTGGGCCGCCTCGTCATGGTCGTCGGCGGTGCGCAGATCGATCCCCTGTTCTGCGAGCAGCGCAGCGATACGCTTGGGTAGATTGGGGTCGGTACCGAGGTACAGGACCTTGGGCCCGATGGTCTGTGCGCTATCGTTACGGTCGTACATTTCTCTCCGGCGGCAGTCCGCCCGGCCCGGGATGCGGATAGTCAAACCATAGCAAAGCGGGACCGCGAGCGGCGGTAGGGCGTCACAAACCCAACAGTGCCCCGCGGCTCAGCGGGCGGCCGACGCGAGCGCATTATCCTAAGATCCACAGGTGGATAACTGCTCTTTCTGGGATGATCGATGCGCGTCGATGCAGGGCGATGTGCGCCAGCCGTCACGGCAGGATCTCGACCGGGGTACCCTGGGTCGTGAGTGACCAGATCTCGTCGATTTCCATATTGGTGACGGCGATGCACCCGAAGGTCCAATCGCCGGAGCGCTTCTCGCTGCCCGCCGTGGGGGTGCCGTGGATCATGATCAGGCCGCCCGGGTCGTTGCCTTGCACCCGTGCCCGCAGACGATCGGTCGGGCTTGGATAGGAGATGCGCAGGGCCTTGCGGTACTTGCTCCGGTCGCGGCGCTGATCGACGAAATAGTGCCCCTCAGGGGTACGTCCGTCTCCCTGATAACGCTTATGGCCCGTCGGCTGGTAACCCAGTGCGATCTTGTAGGTACGCAAGGCGGTGTTGCCCCGCATCAGATAGAGGCGTCGCGCCGATTTCTTGACGAGGATCCGGTCGGCGAGCGTCAGTGCGTCCATGCGCTCAGACGCGGCCGGTGCGGCGGCGGGCGCGGGCGGGCGCGGGGCCGGCTTGCTCAGCCAGGGCAAGGAGAAGGCGTGGGCGGCGAACGGGCTGACAAGGGCGCCAACCAAGAGTAGTGAACGGTGTAAATTACGCATGTTAACCAACTGGTTGCGAGGAGAAGTTAAGATGCTCCCTAGTTTACCCACCTGGCATGGCTGGCGCTACCGCCAGGGTGCGATCAGAACTGATGTGGTGATCGAGATCCCGGGTACGCTGTCGTTGTCGTTGTCGTTTTCGTTGTCGTAATCGAATAATCCGACCACGATTACGACAACGACA
>NZ_CAIKKU010000857.1 GCF_903828115.1 uncultured Thiodictyon sp.
ACAACGACAACGACAACGACGCCCGGTCCGTGAGAACGTCCGGTAGCTGTAGCTATAGCTGTAGGGCACGCGATGCGTACCCTACGACATGTGCGTTAATACATCAGTTCTGATCGCACCCCGGCCTCGCTCGGCAAGTACGCGACCACCCGCCGCGCCGCGGTCAGCGCAGACATCCAACGACCAGCACCCCATTGCCGACCGGCGATGCGGAGGAGCCCATGCGATTTTTCAATAACGCCGGACCGGTCGACTGCACCCAGCACTATTGCCTGGACCCGCTGCATCGCATCGACCTGGAAGAGGTCGAAGGGCTGCTCGGACAGCAGCGCTATTTCGTGCTGCACGCCCCCCGCCAGACCGGCAAGACCTCCTCGCTCCTGGCCTTGATGCACCATCTCAACGCGGGCACCCGCTACCGCTGCGTCTATATCAACGTGGAGCCGGCCCAGGCCGCCCGCGAGGACGTGGCCGATGCGATGCAGGCGATCCTGAGCGGACTCGGAAGCTGGGCGCGACAACTGGCCGACGATCCCTATCCGGACCAAATCTGGCCCGGTGTGCTGGCGCAGCGGGGCCCATTTGAAGCCTTCGGCGAGGTCTTGAGCCGCTGGGCCGAACACAGCGACCGGCCCCTGGTGTTGCTGATCGATGAGATCGATGCACTGATCGGCGACACCCTGATCGCCCTGCTGCGCCAACTGCGCGCCGGTTACACCAAACGCCCCCGCGCCTTCCCGCAGAGCGTCGTGCTCTGCGGGGTCCGTGACGTGCGCGACTACCGTATCCACTCCGCCCGCTCACAAGAGATCATTACCGGCGGCAGCGCCTTCAACATCAAGGCCGAGTCCATCCGGATGGGCAATTTCAGCGCGGCGGATGTCGCCGCACTCTACCTCCAGCACAGCACGGAAACGGGACAGGTCTTTACCGCCGAGGCCATTGAACGCATCTGGGACCTGACCCGCGGCCAGCCCTGGCTGGTCAACGCACTGGGCTACCAACTGTGCTTTCGCGACCGGGGCGCGCGCGACCGCCGGGTCATCATCACCGCGGAGCGGGTGGAGCAGGCGAAAGAGGTCCTGATCCAGCGCCGGGACACCCACCTGGACCAGCTCGCCGACAAGCTGCGCGAGCCGCGCGTGCGCCGCGTCGTGGAGCCGATGCTGACCGGCGGCGAGGCCCAAGGCTCGGTACACGAAGACGATATCCAGTATGTCACGGACCTGGGCCTGGTCGCGCGGGACTCCGGCGTACTCGCCATCGCCAACCCGATCTATCGCGAGATCATCCCCCGGCAATTGACCTTCGTCCAGCAGATCGACTTCGAGGCGCAATACCAGAGCGCCTGGTACATTGCGCCGGACGGCCGTCTGGACCTGCCTAAACTGCTCACCGCCTTCCAGGTCTTCTTCCGCGAGCACTCCGAACACTGGATCGAGCGCTTTGAATACAAAGAGGCCGGACCCCAATTGCTGCTTCAGGCCTTCCTGCAGCGGATCATCAACGGCGGCGGGCGGATCGAGCGCGAATACGGACTGGGGCGGATGCGCACGGATCTCTTTATCCTGTGGCCCTATGACGGCGATCAGGTCCAGAAGGCCGTGCTGGAGTTGAAGGTCCGGCATCGGGGGCTGGAGGCGACCATTGCCCTGGGACTGCAACAGACCTACGAATATCTGGACCGCTGCGCCGCGCAAGAGGCCCACCTGCTGATCTTCGACCGGAGCAAGCGGGCTTGGAGTGAGAAGGTCTTTCGGCGGACCGAGGGGTTTGCCGGGGTGGAGATTGAGGTGTGGGGGATGTAGGAGTGGCCTTGAGCCGGTCGGGCCCTATCGTAAACCGCCAACGCCTGCGTGAGACGCTTCGCGACTCAAGTATTGCTTGGCCAAACGTTGACCATGGTTCACATAGGATTACTCAGGTGATTCTCCCCAACCCGCGCTGGCCCTGGCTGGCCCTTCGGCATGACGGACCTCCGGTAGCGGGTCGTCTTCGACCGCCTGCGCCCATCGCGCTATCGTTGGGTCCGCCGCGTAGCCGCATGCCGACATTGCCAGCGCGAGGTGGGCGCAGCCCCACCGCAACAAGGGAACGTCAACCTCGTCTTCCTCACGATGGTCGCGGTCATATCGCAATTCCTGAATCAGGTAGCGTAGCCCGTCCAGAGTCATTTGGGCAATGGCGTCGCGTTGCTCGGAAGAGCCGTCCGCGAAGATCCAGCGTGCTAACTGAAGCGCTTTGTTAAGGCTGTGTTTTCGTCGGTTGGCGATCATCACGCCGACCTCTCGGCATAGATCGCCCGGCGGCGCTGGGATTCGTGATGTCGGTTCTGAAGCGCCAATCAACCAAAAATGGAGGCCATCCACGGCCTCTTCGGCAACGACCGCGTTGTCTGAAGACAACCCTATCCTCATCACCATGGCAATGTCGTCGACCCTGTTAGGTAAGGACTTCGCCAAGCCAGCCAACAGTCGGAAACTTGGCGTGTGTGTCTGGTTCAGCGCAGCCACTTTGACCAGCAGCCCCTCCGCAACCGCAGGCGACAGATCGATCTCAGGAAGAATTGACTGGAGACCAAAAATGGCTTCGCGAGTTCCAAACTCGACAAATGGCTCGTCATCGCATGCCACGGGCAACTTCACCCACGCTTCTACCGCAGCCGCGAGCTTGGCGCACTCACTCGCCGTTAACGCCAGTAACCGCTTATGCCCCTTCAGGCTAGACAGGGCAGTCCCCACCCGCCAGAATGCCTCATTAAGTCGTTTCTGATCCTTTGCCTCCTGAGAGCCGAACCAGTGATCTCGCAACCTCTGCTCTGCCAAGCCCGGTGAGGGTTCTGGCAATAACAAGAATACCCAGTGAAACAGATTGGTTTCACTTGGAAGCGCATCCACACCGGTAAAACGTGGTAACCAAAGCGCTTCGGCGACGCGCTTCGCTTCGAGATCGGTTAGCCGGCTCCACAGGCAGGGCAATTGCATCAAAAATCCCTAATATTAGCCGTTCCCGATTTAGCCCAGTCTTAGGTCAGTTCTCCGCACCTACACGCCAGGGATGCGCCCTTTTCAGAGGCTTTTTCCCCAACATGCCTGGCCAATAGCACAAGC
>NZ_CAIKKU010000858.1 GCF_903828115.1 uncultured Thiodictyon sp.
ACCTGAATGCGGCGATTAACCTCGCCAAGTACGCCGCGAGTTCCGCGGTGTCTGCCTGTGGAGGGGAAGGCGCTGGCGCGGGCCGCAAGGTCCGCGTGAAACCGGCCCCCGTGAAGCAGGAAGTCAACTTTATTCATGTTTACGCATGAATTTGTAAGTTTGATAGAACGGTATCAGGGTTGCCGCATCATTTGCCCGCGATGCGCGGCCTGGCCGGCGGCGAACTCATCCGGAGTCACCTGACCATTGCCGTCGGTGTCGATGGCACTGAAGGGCAGTGCCTTGCCGGCATTGCGCATCGGATACCCCTGGGCCGCACGCTCGGCCATGCGCTTGGCCCGCGCCTCATAGAATTCCGTTTCGGTCAGGGTGCCGTCCCCGTTGAGGTCGAACTCGACGAAGACCGGCATGTTGCGGCCCATGCCCATGCCCATGCCCATGCCGGGCCCGCCCCCCATACCACCGCCGGGGCCGGCCCCGGGGCCTGCGCCCATCCCCGGACGGCCCTGCATGCGCGCCTGGCGTCCGGCCTGGAACTCCTCGGGGGTCATTCGGCCGTCGCCGTTCTGATCGAAGTCGGCGAAGGTCGGCGCCGTGGCCGCACCACGCATGGGTGCGCCCTGGGCCGCGCGCGCGGCCATGCGCGCCCCGTGAGCGGTCGTGAACTCCTGCTCGGTAACGGCCCCATCGCCGTTCTTGTCCAGGTCGGAGAAGGTCATGGGACCGGGTGGTGCCGGGGTCTGCGCCGACAGGATGCCAGGTAGTAACAGGCAGGCAAAGCCCAGGGTCAGGCCGCGTGTGATCGTCTTGGCTTGGTGTTTCATCTTGATTATCCTCCAACGATCGCGTCGAAAAGCGCATCGAAGTGGATCTGCTCCGAGGCAGCGATCTGCGAGAACACCGGTGTCTTCCAGCGCGCGTAGAGCTTGAGGTAGACATCGCGGGCGACCTTTTCCTCTTCGCGCATCTTGAGCAAGTCGTCAGCCTCGACCGTGCTGAGGGTGGGGACCGTCGCCGCGCTCGGTGCCGCGACTTGCGGCCCGCCGGGGCTGTTGGGTCCCTTGGCCATGACCGGACCGGCGCCAACGCAGGCGAGAATGACCAGGGAGCTTACGAGTATACGAGTTTTCATGATGGTTACCTTCCAAGAGTAGATTTGGGGTGTCAACGCTCAGCGTCCCCGTCCCATGCCGCGCCCGCCGCCGCCCCCGCCCCCGCCCCCGCCCTGGCCGTGCCTGGCCTCGTAGCCGGTGCCGTAGGGCAAATCGCCGCGGTGGTCAGCACCGCGCCCGAAACCGCCGACAGCGCCGGGGCGGCTGGGCTGCTCACCCAGCCCCGGCAGTCGCGCGGTCACCTCGGCGGCGGGCGAACCCCAGGTCCTGGTCAGGGCACCGCCCGGCACGCTGAGGTCCAGCGGCCTGCTTGGCGCCACGCTCAGGTCCTGGCCCCAGGTCGAAGCGATGAAGACGCAGAGCAGCACAAAGAGGGTCAGGCGGTTGATGATCGGAACTGCCTCGATGGTGACGGTACCGATTCTCCGCGCATCCTGTAGCACCGTCTTGTCAGCGCCGTAACGGCCTGTATCGGTGTGTAACGGCGTGTATCCGGGTGGTCAGCGACGGCTGGTTTCGGGCGCTCCGGCCAGGTTGAAGGTGCTGGTCCAATAGACCCGGCCGAACCGCCACCAGACCCCCAGCCAGCCTTGGACCGGGGGGTGACGGCCGCCCATGTCGGCATCGGGATGACCCGGGTTACCTGGCACGGCATGTTCGTGGAATTCTGCACTTCCACCCGCTTGCCGTCGTCACTGCCGCAAGATGGGTCAGAAGCGTTACGCTATTCAGCCTACGGCGAAGCCTTCTCGGGCACTGATCGGGTGCGAGTAATCAATATCTTGCCGCGCGGTCGGTGATCTTCTGCGAGTGCGGCTGCACTGCCCCCGGTGACGGGGGCGGTGCATCAACCACGGCTTACGGCCTATTTCTTGCCGTATTTCGGACCGGTGCCGTCAAGCTTCGGGATACCGGTGCCGGTGCAGACGCCGGTGCCGGGGCCCTTGCCACCGGCCACGACCTGGTCCATCTGTGCGGCGCTGAGCTGAATCGGGGCTGGCTGGCTGCTTTGCCCCTGAGCGGCCTGGGTCGCAGTGGTCTGAGCCGCCGCGGCGGCCGTGAAAGTGGCGCCGGCCAGCAGGGCGATCAACAAGGCTTTTGCGTTCATCTGTATTTCCTCAAGCGAGTGTTTTGGAGCACAGGGTTAGGCTATCAACACATACTGACAGCCGCTTCCGCAAACGGCCCCTGGTGAACCGCGTGTCACCTGGGGGCGTTTCTCCGTGTGGCGGTAGAGACATTATTCACTGAGGGCGTTGCGGCACCATGACGAGGGAGTATCGCTTTGTTTCCCATCGTGTCAGACTGTATCAGTGCCACTAAAAGCGATACGGCAGCGACACCGAGAAGATGAAGTCGTTAGCGTCGTCCGTAACCCCGGCCGCCGCCGACAGATTAAGGAACAGGTTCTTGCCCAGGGTAAAGTCGGCGCCCAGGTTGATGTAACCGGCCGTGGCGGCCGCGCTGTAGTACGCCTCGCCGTCCCACGGTTCAACCTTATCCTTGCCTGGAAAGTCGAGGGACAGCCCCGCATCGAGTGAAATAGCGGGGGTCGCGGCCAGGGTGACGCCGAGGGTCAGGCCAAAGCGATCGGCCGGCGTGAGACGGCCGGTCTGATAGCCCGCACCGTCCCAATAGGTCGCGGTCCTGGACCAGGCATAGCCATAGGATAGCGTGCCGTACAGCGCCACCGGCTCGCTGCGCTTGACGGCTGACAGTGACAACGTGAGCGAGCGCAAGCCGTCGCCAATCGGTACGGGGGCGAACGGGGCGCTGCCGTTGTCGTGGGTGTAGGCCAGTCGCGCCACCAGTGACGGCCAGGATGCGGTTTCCTGCGTGAGCCGCTTGCCCAGACTGATCGCTATATCACCCGTGCCGTCGGCGCGCCCCAACGGGTAGTCGCGTTGGATGTAAGGCAGATACAGCGCGGCGGCCATGCCCCAGGGGAGGCCGGCCTCCAGACCCAGGCCATAGGCGATGGACTCATAATGGTCATCGCCCTG
>NZ_CAIKKU010000859.1 GCF_903828115.1 uncultured Thiodictyon sp.
CGTTGTCGTTGTCGAGGTTATCGTAGCGCCCTGGATTCGCTCGCACCCCAAATTGCATCGCTTCTCCGATTACGATTACGACAACGACAACGACAACGACAACGATTGTGTTTGTGTTTAGCTTGTCCTTGACTCGTTACTTAATCGCCGCCCCCCTCCCCCAACCACCCCTGCAACGCCTTGATCAGCCCCTCCGCCTGGGCGCGGCTGGAGATGTTGAACTTGGATTGCTGGCGGTATTCGCCGGCGCGCTTCTGGTAACGGCGGATGGTGAATTTGTCCGGGCCATAGACCTCCTTGGCCTTGTCCCAGTCCTGATAGCGGAAGATGATGGTGGTCCAACTGCCCTTGGACAGGATCACCTTGTCCAGTTCCTTGCTGGTCTCGATACCGTCTTCCGTGTAGGAAACGGTCAGGTCCTCCACTGTTTCTGCCATCGCTGTCTCTCCCAAGGGTTGGGGCGTCGCACCCTTCAGGGGCGGGCGCCGGATTGTTGCAATGCCGTTTGGATGGCGGCGGTGTTCGGTTGCCTGGGGTCGCGGGCCAGCGCGAGCGCCGTCCGGCCAGCCCCGTCGGGGCGGTTGACGTCGGCCCCCCGGGCGATCAGCCGTTTGACGGTCTCCAGGTGGCCCAGGGTGACCGCCAGGTGCAGCGGCGTGCGGCCCTGGGCGTCGGGCCGGTTCAGGTCGGCCCCGCGGCGCAGCAGGAAGTCGACACTGTCGCGGTCCCAGACCCCGGCGCGCACCAGGGTGAGCAGCATCGCCTGGGCCTCCAGCGGTGCGCCCAGTTGCACCAGCAGGATGGCGACCTGGGTCCTGCCGTGGGTCAGGGCCAGTTCCAGGGGGGTGCGGCCGGCGCTGTCGCGGGCCGTCAGGGTGGCCCCATGGTCCGCCAATTCACGCGCGATGGCGACCTGCCCGGCCCGGGCGGCGAGGTGCAGGGGCAGGTCGCCGTTGCCGTCGCGCTGATTCAGGTCAGTCCCGGCGGCGATGTGCCGTTTGATCTGGTCCAGGTCGCCCACCTGGACCGCCCGGTGCAGATTGACGGTCGGCGGCGCGGACCAGCCGCAGCCCGCCGCCAGGGCCGCCAGGAGCGGCAGCGCCAACAGGAGCGGCAGGGGCGGGGCCGACAGGTAGGATGGTTGACGCATGGGCTCGGGTCGGCTGAACGGGTCACTGGGGCGGCGGACGGGATGGTAAACGGCAGGGGTACGGACCCGCAACCCGGGAAGCCGGGGTGCGCTCGTGTTAGCCTGTCGACCCGGCCGCGGACCTGCTATGTCGGTGGCCACGCGGTTCAACCACGCTTACCGTACTCACCGACAGCCAATCCATATGATCTGGAAATTCCTGCTGACCGCCGTGGTGGTGCTCGCCGCCTTCTTTTTCATCCGGCAGCGGCTGCGCGGCCAGGGTCGGTCCCTGGCCGACGGAGCGCTGCGGCCCGCGTTGCTGCCAGCTGGCGCAGTCCGCTGGGCCCCCTATGGCGTGATGGCGGTCATGCTGCTCGGCAGCGGATGGTACCTGTACCGCGGCTGGGCACTGGGCGATCAGGTGGTGGAGGTCCACGTGGTCAACGCCAACACCGGGGCCATCACGCGCTACCAGGCGCACCGGCGCGACATCCAGGGCCGCGTGGTCCGCACCCTGGACGGGCGCGAGCTGCGGCTGGCAGACGTGGAGCGGATGATCGTGACCAAGGAGGGTCAGGGCTTCTGAGCGGGCGGCGGCCAACCCGCAAGCCGCGCTGGTTCCACCGTAGGGTCCGCTGCGCGGACCAACGACCCCGCAAGCCGCTGAGGAAGACCGCGGGACGGTCTGCCCTTGAAGACGAGGTCCACCCTGGAGACGCCCACATGTCGGAGAAAAGCCGTCTGATCGGCCTGGTGTTGCTGCTCATCCTGTGCCACGGCGGGCCGGCCCGTGCCTGTTCCCCGGCCGCCTTCGTCGTCGCCATCGATGTCGGACACTCGCTGCGCAGCCCAGGCGCCATCAGCGCGCGCGGCGTGTCCGAGTTTCGGTTCAATCGCGACCTGGCCGCGGCGGCGGCCGACGCACTCGCGGCCGGCGGGTTCCGTCGGCGCTTTGTGATCAACGCCGACGGCACTGCCCGGTCGCTGTCGGCACGCACGGACGAGGCCGCGCGGCGCGGGGCCGACCTGTTACTGTCGATCCACCATGACTCGGTGCAGCCGCGCTATCTGTCGAAGTGGACCCCGGATGGCGTCACCCGAGCCTACAGTGATCGCTTTCGCGGCTTCTCGCTCTTCGTTTCCGCCAAGAATCGCCAAGCCGAGCGCAGCCGGCGGTTCGCCGAGCTGCTCGGGCGCTCGCTCACGGCACGGGGGCTGACGCCGACCCTGCACCATGCCGAACCGATCGCGGGCGAGCACCGGCCCTTGCTCGATGCCAGGCTCGGCCTCTATCGCTTCGACGACCTGGTGGTGCTCAAGGGGGCCGCCATGCCGGCGGTGCTGTTGGAGGCCGGGGTGATCCTCAACCGCGACGAGGAGTCACTGCTCGCCCAGGGCGCCTACCAACAACGGATCGCGGCGGCGATCCTCGCCGCGGTGCAGGACTACTGCGACGCATTGCCGCCCGGGTAATCTCAGGGAAGGCAGTTCTCGCGCCAAGGCGCCAAGCTCGTTGTCGTTGTCGTAATCGAGGTTATCGTAGCGCCCTGGATTCTCTGACACCCCAAAGTGCATCGCTTCTCCGATTACGACAACGACAACGACAACGACAACGATTGTCGCTCATCCTCAATCCCCGGCATCCATCAGCGCCTCGGCCCAGGCGCCCAACTGATCGAGGACCTGGCGCTTGGCGGGGTCGGCGGCATGGGTCTGCGTCAGCGCGGCAAGCTGGGCCTCATACTGGTCCAACTGGATGCTGCCGCCGGCCTGGGGGTCGGTGAGGCGGGTCAGGCGCCAGGCGTCCCACTCCTCGCGCTCCTCTGGACTCAGGGTCTCGGGCCAGTTGCGGGCGCGGTAGCGAAAGAGCATCCGCGGCAGGCGCGGGTCGGCAAAGCGGGGATTGGCCGCGGCCAGGTCCGCGGGGGCCAGGGCGCGGACGCGCTCCAGGGTGCGGCGATCGGCATCCGACAGGAAGCCCCCGGAATAGAGCATCAGGTCCGGGTCGGTCACCGACTGGCCGTTCGGCCCGTCGGGCGCCGGCTGATGCACCGCCTGGACGCGCGCGCGGATGGCGGCGGCCTTGTCCCTGACGGTCTGCGCCCGGCGCACGACCTGGGCCGGGTCGATGGACCAGCGCGCCGCTGCCGCCGCGGTCAGGGTCTTGAGCGGAGCCAGCACGGGGGAGTGGTTGACCTGGACCGTCTTGAGCGGGATACGCTCGACCCCGGCCGGCAACTGGGCGCTCGGGGTGAAGAGCCGTCGGCGCAGTTCCTCCACCGACAGATCCAGCAACAGGTCCGGGTCGGCGCGCAGGTCCAGACAGATGACGCCGTTGCCGTTGGTCGGATGCGCCGCCACCGCGACCACCGGGGCGATGCACCCCAGGGCGGCCGGGAAGCGGGCGGAGGCGTGCACCAGGGGCTCGCCCTTCTCCAGCATGGTGCGTACCTGGCGCTTGTCGCGCAGGGTCAGGGCATAGTCATAGAGCCGGGGCTGGGCGCGGCGCAGGAGTCGGGCGAGCGCGATGGTCGCCTGCACGTCGATGAGGGCATCGTGGGCGCCGGCGTGCGGGATGGCGTTGGCCGCGGTCAGGTCTTCCAGTCGGAAGGAGACGGACCCGTCGTCGCGCAACGGCCAGACGATGCCCTCCGGGCGCAGGGCCTGGGCCAGGCGCAGGGTATCGATCAGGTCCCAGCGCGAATTGCCGTTCTGCCACTCGCGGGCATAGGGGTCGCGCAGGTTGCGGTAGAAGAGGTGGCGGGTGACCTCGTCGTCGAAACGGATGCTGTTGTAGCCGGTCCCGCAGGTGCCGGGGACACTGAGCACGTCCGCGATGGCGGCGGTGAACTCGGCCTCGATCAGACCCTTTTCATCGGCCAGTTGGGGCGTGATGCCGGTGACCAGACAGGCCTCCGGCTGGGGCAGCAGGTCCAGGGCGGGCCGGCAGTAGAGCACCAGGGGCTCGCCGACCGGGTTGAGGTCCGCGTCGGTGCGCTGACCGGCGAACTGGCAGGGGCGATCCCGCCGCGGGTCGACGCCCCAGGTCTCGTAGTCGTGCCAGTAAAAGGTCGCGGCCACTCGTGCCTCACCCGCCCCCTTGAGGACGATCGGTCATGTGTTATACCAGCGCACCGCGCCGGACCCCTAGTCCCTGCGCCGGATCGAAAAGCAGTCAGACCAAGGGTCCGCCGCCCCTCACAGCCCATCCAACCCACGCCGCACCCGCGGGCGGTGGACCCTGGCGGACCCTACTAGAGCTTTTCCTTGATGCGGGCGGCCTTGCCGGTAAGCCCGCGCAGGTAATACAGCTTGGCGCGGCGCACGTCACCCCGGCGCTTGACCTGGATCTCGGCGATCACCGGGCTATAGGTCTGGAACACCCGCTCGACCCCCTCGCCATGGGAGATCTTGCGCACCGTGAAGGCGGAGTTCAGCCCGCGGTTGCGCTTGGCGATGACCACGCCCTCGAAGGCCTGGAGACGCTCGCGCTCGCCCTCCTTTACTTTGATCTGCACGACGACGGTATCGCCGGCGGCGAAATCCGGAACCTCTCGGTTCATCTGCTCGGCATCGAGCGCCTGTATGATATTGCTCATGGTTTCCTAAGCTCCTGTGCTGACCCCAACCCGGCAGTTCGGCGGGCCTGGATAAATTCATCGAGCAGCGCCTGATCCTCTGGACCCAGGCCCCGCCGCGCCAATAGTTCCGGCCGCTTGAGCCAGGTCCGCCCGAGCGCCTCGCGGCGGCGCCAGCGCGCAATCGCCGCGTGGTCACCGCCGATCAAGACCGGCGGCACCGACCGCCCCGCCACCTGCTCCGGGCGGGTGTAATGGGGGCAATCGAGCAACCCGTCCGTGTGCGAATCCTGCGCCGCGGACTGGGCGTGGCCCAAGGCCCCCGGCAGCAGGCGGATCACCGCGTCCATGACTACCATGGCCGCCAGTTCACCGCCGCTCAATACGTAGTCGCCGATGGACCACTCCTCGTCCACCTCGTGCTCGATCAACCGCTCATCGATCCCTTCATAGCGGCCCGCGACCAGTATCCAACCGCCGGCCAGGGCCAAGTCACCCATCGCCGCCTGATCGAGCAGACGCCCCTGCGGCGAGAGGTAGGCGACCCGGCTCCCCGGTGCCTGGGCCCGGGCGGCGCCGATCGCATCGCGCAGCGGCTCCACCTTCATCACCATCCCGGGGCCGCCGCCATAGGGGCGGTCATCGACGGTGCGGTGGACATCGTGGGTATAATCCCGCGGGTTCCAGAGGTGCAATTCGGCGATGCCCCGGGTCAGGGCACGGCCGGTCACCCCCTGATCGAGCAGGATGCGGAAGAGGTCCGGCAGCAGGGTAACCACATCAAAACGCATGGGGCACTCCACTGACCCGGGTCCGCCGCGGGCGCATGCCCGTCAGAAGTCCGGGTCCCAGTCTACCTGGATCAGCCGGCGCTCGAAGTCCACGGCCCGGACCACCGCGTCCCAGGTGAAGGGCAGCAGGCGCTCACGCTCACCGACCACCACCAGGACATCGTTGGAACCGGTCGAAAACAGGTGGCTCACCTGCCCCAGCGCAACCCCTTCCAGGGTCTCGACCGCCAGCCCCTCCAGGTCGATCCAGTAGAACTCGTCCGCCTTGGGCGGGGGCAGCCGGTCGCGGGTGACCGCGATCTCCTGACCCACCAGCGCCGCGGCCTGGTCACGGTCGTCGCAGCCCTCGAGCCGGACCACCACGCCCTTGCCGTGCGCCCGACCCTCCGCCACCCGGCGCGGCGTCGGCGGGGCGCCGAGCAGCCAGGGCGAATAGCGCAGGATACCCTCCCGCGGCGCGGTCTCGGAGAAGACCTTGACCCAACCGCGGACCCCGTAGACACCGTCGATGTGTCCGAGGACCAGGCGTTGCCCGCCCGGCCCTGACCCGTCAGGGGCATCCTCAGGCATGATCAGTGCAACCCCGGGGAGACGTGGCGTGGCAGATGAGAGACTTGGACGATCGGACCCGACCTTCAGGCCGCGGCCGGGAGCGCCGCCGCGGCCTCGCGAGCGGCCTGCCGCAGGAGCTGGCGCACGCGATCGGTGGGCTGGGCACCCTTGCCGATCCAGTGCTCGGCACGGGCGCGGTCGACCCGCAATGGTACCTCACCACCCTTGGCGGTGGGGTTGAAGAAGCCGATGCGCTCGATGTAGCGCCCGTCGCGGGGCGAGCGGATATCGGTAACCACTATCTGGTAGAAGGGGTGCTTCTTGGCACCGCCGCGAGTCAAACGGATCGTGACCATGGTCTGTCCTAGCTAGAGACGAATGGCCCCCCAAACAGCGACCGGAATCCGTCAGATCCCGGTCAGGTCCCGTTGGGGTCCTGTTCAAGGTGGGCGCGTGAAAAAAACGGTGCGCAGGCGGCCCCGCAGCAAACGCGTAAGTATACAGAAATCCGGGCGTGACGGAAGCCTGTATCGGAGAGCCCGTAGGCTGGGCAGAGCGAGAGCGATGCCCATCTGAAGCCGCGGCCCCGGTCCGGCCCACCCCGCTGCTGACCCGCGGGCAGCGTTAGACCCCGCCTCCAGGGCCGCGCCGCGGAACGCGCACGGCGTGCGGGTTCGCGTCCTGCCGATCCCGAGGTCGCCGCGACCTTCGCGGCAGTTCCGATCCGCTCCAAAGGGCTCCCCGCGCGACCCGACCAAGGCACCGTGTCAACCCTCGCCTGCCGGGGTACTCGCCTTTGATGGTCTGCGTCGGCAGGCTCCGCTCGCCCCCCCGCCAACGCGGCAGGGGCGCCGAGGTCTACTTGGGCGCCGGAGTGTCCTCTTTCCCGGTCGCCTGCAACTGTTCCAGCGCATCTTGCTGCAACTGTTGCAGCTTGGGCTCCAGCGTCATCATGCGCTCCTGCACCAGTTCCATGGTGTTCTGCATGACCAGCGGCATCTTGGCAATCACCGCGTGGCCGGCTTCGGATTTATAAAAGGCAATCATGCCGTCGATCTCGGGCTGGGTGAAGGTCTTGGTATAGACCGCGATGAATAGCGGCTCCAGCACGCCCCAGCCCATCTCCTGCTTGAAGAGCGCGGTCGCCTTGGCCCCCATGTCATCCACGATCTTCTGTTGCGGCGGCGTCAGGTCCTCACTACCGAAGGCCTCCTGCATGGCGGACTGCATCGCGGACTCGACCTGTCCGGGGACCTCATCGACGAGCTTGCGTGATTCGGTGAGGGTGATCAATTCCTTGACCGAGGCCGCGGTCGGCGCCGGCACAGCGGGCACGGGCGCGGGCGCGGGATCGGCGGCGCCGGCCGCCTGGGCCGCAAGGAGGGCTAACAGCAGGACCCGCGGGAGCATTGACATGGCACTTCCTTCGTAAGGTGACGAGCGGTGGGAACAGGGGAGGCGGGGCACGCTAGCAGCCCGGGTTTGCCAAGTCAAGGCCACGCGCAAGGTCTGGATGCCGATCGGGAGTTGCTTGCCGCTCAAGTTTGCATGTCCAGAACGGGCCGGGACTTCCCTGACGCCAGACGTCCATAGACCTGGCTGCCGAGCCATCGCGAAACCAGCTCCTGCATCTCCGGTTTGCCCATGTATTCGGTGAACAGCGCCTCATTCAGGTCCATCCGTTCGATAAACAGGGACTCCAGCACCTGGCGAAACACCAATTGAAACTTGTCCAGCGAGTTGATCTGCGCGGCCTGTTGCAGCGCCTCGCTACGGCCGGCGGCCGCCGCGATCTGATCAAAGAACAGTTGATCCGCCTCGTTGAGATCGCCCCCGAAGCGCTGGTTGATGATGTCAATCAGGCGTGAGAGGGCAACCTGCTCCTCACGCACCATACCGGAGCCGACCTCGCGCGGTCCATCGAGCGGCCTGACATAGCCCTCGTTCAGGCTGATGGAGCCCTCACTGATCTTCTGGAGCCGGTAGTAGTCGAGGTCCACTTCCTCATCGAACTGATAGGCAGCACCGCTCTTGCGTTTGGGTAGTTTCAGCGCCAGGTAACGCAGATAGGTGTACAGCTTCTCCAGATCGCTGTCCTGATAGGGAATGACCTGACTGAGAAAGCTGTACAGGTTGCGCAACGCCTGTGACTTGCCGCGCCACAGTTCCGCCTCATCTTCCCCGGTGTTCTGCAAGTGCCTGAAGCGCCCGACGGCCTGATCCAGGACGGCATTCATCGCCTTGTGATCGCCGGGGCTTTGCCGCCGCTTGGGGGCGAAGAACACCAGCGCGAACGCTTCCACCTCGGTCTGAAGATAAATCCCGGAGGCGTCGAGTTGCGCCTTGACCTCATAGAGCCGGTCCGGGTCGACCGTCTCACCCATCACCGCGCCATCGTAATACTGCCGAAAGGCCTCGGCAATCTCGGCCGGATCATTGACGAAGTCCAGGACGAAGGTATCATCCTTGAGCGGGTGCGTGCGGTTCAGACGGGACAGGGTTTGTACCGCCTGAATACCGGCCAGGCGCGTGTCAACATACATCGTGTGCAGCAGGGGCTGGTCGAATCCCGTCTGGTACTTCTCGGCCACCAGCAACACGCGGAAATCCGCCTGGGCGAAGGTCTCCGGCAGTTCCTTTTCTTTGATTCCGCCGTTCATCGCCACTTCCGTATAGGACTGCTGCGCGAGCTTGTCATCCTCGACGCTCCCTGAGAAGGCGACCAGGCTCTTGATCGGATACCCCTTCTCCAGGATATAGCGGTCGAACGCCTGCTTGTAGCGCACCGCTTCCAGGCGCGAGCCGGTCACCACCATCGCCTTGCCATATCCGCCGATCTTGTGACGCGTGAAGTGCTGGAAATGCTCGACCATGACCTCGGTCTTCTGACCGATGTTGTGCGGGTGCAGACGCATGAAGCGGGCCAACGCCTTGACCGCCTTCTTGCGCTCGACCGCGGGATCATCCGCCGCGGCCTTGAGCAACTTATAGTAGGTCTTGTAGGTGACATAGTTCTTGAGCACGTCGGCGATGAAACCCTCCTCGATGGCTTGACGCATCGTATAGCGGTGAAAGGGTTCGCCGTCGCGGCCAAAGATGGCCAGCGTCTTGTGCTTGGGCGTCGCGGTGAACGCGAAAAAGCTGATGTTCTGCTGCTGTGAGCGCTTGGCCATCGCCCGAAACAACAACTCCATCTCCGGCGCCCCTTCCTCCCTGGCCATTTCCTGCGCCTTGCGGCGCAACGCTGCACCGCCCAACACGCCTTTGACTTCGGTCGCCGTCTCGCCCGACTGCGAGCTATGCGCCTCGTCGATGATCACCGCATAGGTCCGGGTCGGCAGCCAACTGGCGCCGCCCTCGCCCCGCTCCTCGCTCAGTTTTGTCAACTGCCCCGCGACGAACGGAAACTTCTGCAAGGTGGTGATGATGATCGGAACGCCGGCCCCCAGCGCCGCGGCCAACTGCCGCGAATCCTCGTCGATCTTGAGCACCACGCCCTGACGGTGATCGAATTGATAGATCGTATTCTGCAACTGACGGTCGAGCACCACGCGATCGGTGATGACGACCACGCTGTCGAAGAGCCGTTCGTCGCGTTCATTGTGCAGGCTGGACAGCCGGTGCGCCAACCAGGCGATCGTATTGCTCTTGCCGCTCCCGGCCGAGTTCTCCACCAGATAGTTGTGACCCACGCCCTCGCTGACCACGGCCGCCACCAGTTGGCGTACCGCCTGCAACTGGTGATAGCGCGGAAAGATCAGGCTCTCCCGGCGCTCCTTCCTGCCGTCCCCTGCCGCCTTCTCCTGTACGTCCAAATGCAGGAACCGCGCCAGCAAATCGAGCAGACTGTCACGCTGCAGGACCTCTTCCCACAGATAGGCGGTCTTATAGTTGCGGCCTGCCGGGTCCACGGGGTTACCAGCGCCACCGTCCGCCCCCCGATTGAACGGCAGAAAGCAGGTCGCCGACCCGGCCAGGCGGGTCGTCATATGGACTTCTTCGGTGTCCACCACGAAGTGGACCAGGACCCGCTTGCTGAATAGAAAGATCGGCTCGCGCGGGTCGCGGTCGTGGCGGTACTGGTGGATCGCATCGGCCGCGGTCTGACCGCTCAAGGGGTTCTTCAACTCCAGGTCCACCACCGGAATGCCGTTGACCGACAGCACACAATCCAGCGACTGCTCATTCTTTGGGCTGAAATGCAGTTGGCGGGTGAGCCCCAGGCGATTGGCCTGATAGCGCGCCTCCAGCTCCGGGTTCAGTCCGTGCGCCGGGCGGAAGAAGGCCACCCGCAGCGTCTTGCCGAAGCACTTGAAGCCGTGACGCAGGGTCGCGAGCGTTCCGTGCGTATCCAGCCATTTGCACAGAGCCTCCAGCACCCGCTCGCCGGTCTGATCGCCGTGCAGGGCCGCCAGTTTGTCCCATACCTTGGCTTGGGTGTTCTGGATGAAGGCCAGTACCTCAGCGGGGAAAAGCGCCCGCTCCCGGTCGAAGCTCTTGCCATCGATCCGGATATACCCATTGCCCAGCAGGACTGCTTCGATGGCAGTCTCGAAGGCTGCTTCCCCGGTTGACTTCATGCTGTTCCCCCCAGCACGAACCTAGCGCGCTCCCGGCGCAACATCTCATAAGGATTGATGCAGCGAACATTCAAGCCAATGCACACGTTGGGAATCTTGATGCGTTTGGCTGAATTTGCAGGCACCTCGTGAGTCACTACCGTGTGACCACCCGCGAGGGCATGGGCGATCAGATAGAAGTCTGCCACCTGCAGAAAGGTGTTGATCGCGGCAGGCTCGTAATTCTGCTGCATCACCCAAGTGCTGACATGGCTGAATTGGGCCGCGACCAGGGCATCGGTCTGGCGAAAGAGTCCAAGACCACGTTGATTCATCCAATCGGTCAACTCATCGGCACCAGCCGCTAACTCGTCGGCCACCTTGTCGATGCTGGAAACCTTCGCGGCTGCATTGCCGGCCAGCAGCCAGTCCCAGAACGCGGGACAGAAGTCGAGGCCATAATGCAAATTCTTGGCCTGGATGAATACGTTCGCGTCCAGCAGGTAACTCACACCATCACCCCCAACTCCCGCGCCGCGTGATAGAAGGTCTCGGTCTTGCGCACGCCGAGCAGCCGAAAGGCGTCCTGAAACAGCGTCTGGCCCTCCAGCGTGCTGCCAATCAGCGCCCGCGCAAAGCGTTTGCCGGTGCGCGCGGCCAGGGTGCGGTAGAAATCCCCGCCCCCCCCGCTGCGGTCCAAGGCGCGCAGCCGCTCGACCTCAGCGCGGTAGTGCTGCCACAGTGCGGCCTCGTCGATGAACTGCGCATCGAACAATCGCCGCAACGCTACCAGGGTGCTGACCTTGAATACCCGCGCGAGGCGCTGGATTTCGTCCGGCACCGGCGCATCCGGTAGCGCAACCCGCCGCACCTCGGCCAGCGGCATCAATAATTCCGCCGCCATACGGTTGCACCAACGCTCGTTGGAGCGCTCGGGCATGCGCCCCGCTTCCACATTCGACACGCCGCTTTGCCCCAAGGCCAGATGCGCCAGTTCGTGGGCGAGGGTAAACATCTGCGCCGCCTTGCTGTCAGCCGCATTCAGGAACACCAAGGGCGCCAGGTCATCGGCCAGCACAAAGCCGCGAAACTCTCCGACATCGAGCTTGCGGTGGCTATTGGTCCCGACGATGGAACTGGTCATCACCAGTACACCGGCATCCTCCGCCGCTGCCTTGAGTTGTCGCAACCCCTCACTCCAACTCGAAAGCTGCTGACGGTGGGCGTCCGTGAGACCGAGTGTCTGGCGCAGGGTCGTGGCAACCGATTCCAGCGCATCCGCCAGATCGGCCTGACCGACCAGTGTCACCCGCGGCAGGCCGTGGATCTGCGCGTATTCATGAAACCAGTCCTGGCGCTGCTGACAGAGGTACAGCGTTTCCAGCAGATCCGCGCTCGGCTCGCGCACGGGTGCATCGCGCAGGGTGCGGAAATCCGGCACCGGCAGTTCCACCCGCGGCGGTTCGGGCAGGAAGAAAAAACCGAACGGGGTATGGGAGAGCCGGGCGAAGGTCTCCAGTTGCCTCAAGGTCGGCTGCGCCCGGCCACTAAGCCACAATGGCCATTTGCGAAACCGCCTTGCCAGTGACATTTCATCCAAGCGCGCGCGGTCTGCCGCCCAGCGCAGCACAGGAATGGATGCCTGTATAAACGGGCTCTTTCGGCGCGCGACGACTCGAACTTCTGCGGGCGACGCCGGAGCGGAACCGGCGACCGACGAGCTCATGGCTGTATGACCTCAAGCGGGATTTTGCCGGTGACGGCGGCGGTGATGAGCGCGGCGCGGCGCTCTTTGGCCAAGGTAATGGATTGGTGCAAGGCGTCACGGAGCTTGCTTGCCTTACGTTGGTCAATTTCAATGGCTTGCACGATCGCGCGCTGCTCCTCATGCGGCGGTACGGGCAGGCGCATCTCGAAGAAATTCTCCGGATAAAGACGCAGTCGTGAAGACCAGACGCCTTTCGACCAGCGACTCACTTCGGCCACGAAGGGACGCGACCGGCAAAGGAGGTCGATATACTCAGGCAGCAACTGACCCTTCGATGTATAAACATGATAATCAGGACTCACGATACCTTCCAGCGGACTGACGCCCATCGCACCCATCCAGGCCCATAAGGTATTGATGGCGAGGTCACCCGGCAAGCAGCGCTTGTAGCCCGCCTTGTCATCGGCCTGGAACATATACACATCCTTTTCTGAGCGCGGCGTAACCCCGGTGAGGTGTGAAACAGTCAGTAGTTCCTCAGAGCCATCGTCGGAGCGCTCATCGCGTACGCTAAAGAGATTCTTGGCCCGCTTGACCGGCCAGTGCTCCGGAATCGCCCCCAGCCATTCCTGGCCTGATGGCTTTATCGATGCATCGTGATTTATGCCGCGAGTAACGAATCGACTGATAAGCGCAACGCGTTTTTCCTCCAGTAGCGCGAGCATGTGTTCTTTTTCGGCAATCAGGCTGTCGATGCGCGCAATTTCGAGGTCAAGGTAATCAGCGATTGCTTTCTGCCCATGAATAGTGGGCCAGAGAACACGCTGCTCATATACGGCATCCCTATTGAGTCCGGGGACAGCGGCTTCTTGTGAACCTTGATCCAGCTTCAATGTCTGCAAAGCCCAATACAACCAACGCAGGCTTGAGGCGGTTAGTCGGTTGTCAACAAAGAACGTTGTATCTGAAGCAAAGCAACCGGTCGGCGCCCAGTTCACCTTTCCATATGATCCCTTTCTTCCGACCACAATTGCCGGAACACCTGTGTTTCGCTCGCTTGTAGTTGCGTATTGCCCATTTGACCCAAACGCCGGAATATCGCCCGCAGTGTCATCATCTTTCGGCAGTGGGTCGCCGTACCCAAGGCGACAGATAAATTTTAGGCGAACAGCGGAGGGTTTCACTCCGTTACCTCCCGCAGCAAAGCCATGATTCTTTGTTCGACCTCAGCCAGTTCGGCGTCAATGCTGTTCAGCGGGCGCGGCTCCTGATACTGGAAGAACACCCGATTGAAGTTGATCTCATACCCCAGCTTCCCTATCCCACCATCCTGCTCATCCAAGCTCTCGCGGTCGATCCAGGCGTCGACCACATAAGGCCGCACCTCGCGCACGAAATAGCTCACGATGTCTTCTGTGAGCGGGATATTCTCCGAATCCTTCAGCGCCGGATCGGGCTCGTATTCGATCTGCTTGCCCTTGCCGTTGGCGTACAGGCCAAGCAAGGCATATAGCGCTACCGAATCAAGGATATCCGGTAGGGTCTGGTCGGGAAACAGGGCCTCGCGGTCCAGCGGTGCGGCCTTAATGGTGTTTGGCGACCACCGGCGCGGCCTCTGGGTCCACCATGGTGAAGCACTCACGAAAGATTTTCTTTTCGGCGGTACCCTTGGCGCCTGAGGTCCAACCTTCCACGTTATCTGGCAGGGCCTTGAAGGTCTTTTGCACCATCTCCCAGGCCAGGTTCCAGTCGAGATAGGCCTCAAGACCCACGGCATCCTCCACGAGATCCAGGGCATCGAACAGCTCAGGGCAAGTGTTGAGGAAGCGCTCCCTGGCCTCTGATCCTAGCTGGAAGCGCAGGCGCAGCGGCCGGAGGACGGTGATTCGACGATAGCCGAAGTCGGCGTTGTCGAAGACCCGGCTCGTCACTCGCGCGTCCCAACGCTGCCCCTCCGGAGCCGATTCGGCCGGCGGCCCCTCGGCGAACTCCAATGGCTTGCCGTCCTTATCCAGCCTGACCCACTGCCTGACCTCCCCGGCACAGTCCCCATGCTCCCGGGTCAGGGCATCGATCGCCGCCTGATCGAGATAGCGCCGCTTGTTGCCCAGGCTGCGCTTCATCGGGGTCCAGCGTTCGCGGGCGTCGATGAGCTGGATCTTGCCCTTGCGATGCGGAGCCTTGCGGTTGGTAACGATCCAGATGAATGTACCGATGCCGGTGTTGTAGAACATCTGCTCGGGGAGCGCGACGATGGCCTCCAACTGGTCGCGCTCGATGATCCAGCGGCGGATCTCACTCTCGCCGCTGCCGGCCCCGCCGGTAAAGAGCGGGGAGCCGTTGAAGACGATGGCGGTGCGCGAGCCGGGCTGGTCACGGCTGCCGGGCACATGGTCCTGGAACTTGCTCATCATATAGAGCAGAAAGAGCAGGGCGCCGTCGTTGATGCGCGGCAGCTTGCCGGCGTAGCCGCGGAAGTCGGGGCGGCGCTCGATGACCTTCTTCTCGGCCTTCCAGTCCACCCCGAAGGGCGGATTGGCCAGCAGATAGTCGAAGCGGGTACCGGGGAAGGGGTCGTCGATGAGCGTGTTGCCCAATTCGACACGGCTGTCCTGGTGGCCCTTGATCAGCAGGTCGGAGGCCGCCACGGCATAGGAACGCGGATTGTAGTCCTGGCCGAAGACCTTGACGATGCCCTGTTCGTTATGGGCGCGGATCCAGTTCTGCGCCTCGGCCAACATGCCGCCGGTGCCGCAGGCCGGATCGCAGATGGTGACGATGATGCCCGCCTGCGTCAGCACCGCGGTATCGGGCTCCAGCAGCAGGTTGACCATGAGCCGGATGACCTCGCGCGGGGTGAAGTGGTCACCGGCCGTCTCATTGGCGGCCTCGTTGAAGCGGCGGATCAGGTCCTCGAACACCAGGCCCATGGTAATGTTGTCCACCCGGGCGGGGTGCAGATCGATCTCGGCGAACTGGGCGACGACCTGGTAGAGACGATTGGCCTCTTCGAGCTTTTCGATCTCCTTTTCAAACTCGAAGCGGTCGAAAATGTTACGGATGTTCGTGGAGAAGCCGTTCATGTAATCGATCAGATGGCGACCGACGTTGTCGGGGTCGCCCTTGAGTTTCACGAAGTCGAGTTGGCTATGGTTGTGAAAGCCCAGGGCCCTGCCCTCATCGTCCTTGGCCAGGTTATTGAGGACCGCGTCGATATTGAGGATATTCTTGGCCCGGAGTTCTTCGTAACGCTTGAGCACGGCCTTTTTGGTCGGGGCCAGCACGGCATCGAAGCGCCGCAGTACGGTGAGCGGCAGCATCACCCGCTCATACTGAGGTGGGCGATAGGGGCCGCGCAGCAGGTCCGCCACCGACCAGATGAAATTGGCGAGTTGCTGGAAGCTGACGGGGCTCATGTGCGGGTCCTGGGTAACATTGGTGTGTGAGGCAAATGCATGGTGCGTAGGGTGGATGACGGTGTTGACCATGGATGTCCGCCTTCGGGGTCTGATCGGCCGATGACACAGTATGCCCGAGCCGGATTCAGTGTAGGAATCGCGCTGGTGACACCGCTCCTGCGGTGTCACCCAGGTGTTGGCCGCTGTGCGGCCCGCGCGAGCGCGGTCGGACGCCTCGGGCTCCCGGCGCACAGCGCCTGACACCGGCGTGACACCGCTGGAGCGGTGTCACGAGACCCACCGCTGGAGCGGCGTCACGAGATCGCGGCGGACTCAGCCCACCGCCCCCATCCGCGCCGCCTCCGCCACGTCCACCGACACCAGGCGCGAGACGCCCGGTTCGTGCATGGTGACACCCAGCAGGTGGTCGGCGATCTCCATGGTCACCTTGTTGTGGCTGATGAAGATGAACTGCACCTGCTCGGACAGTGAACGGACCAGCTCGCAGAAGCGCCCGACGTTGGCGTCGTCCAAGGGCGCGTCGACCTCGTCCAACATGCAGAAGGGGGCGGGGTTCAATTGGAAGATGGCGAAGACGAGCGCGACGGCGGTGAGTGCCTTCTCCCCGCCCGAGAGCAGGTGGATGCTGGAATTGCGCTTGCCGGGGGGGCGCGCCATGACGGTGACGCCGGTCTCCAGCAGGTCCTCGCCGGTCAGTTCCAGGTAGGCCTGGCCGCCGCCGAAGAGGCGCGGGAACAGGACCTGGAAACCGGTGTTGACCTGGTCGTAGGTGTCCTTGAAGCGGGTGCGGGTCTCGCGGTCGATCTTGCGGATGGCCCCTTCGAGCGTGTCCAGGGCACGGGCGATGTCGGCGTGCTGCTCGTCGAGATAACGCTTGCGCTCGGACTGCTCCTGGTATTCGTCGATGGCGGCCAGGTTGATGGCGCCCAGGCGTTGGATGCGCGCACCGAGCTTGGTCAGGCGCTCCTGCCAGGTCGCCTCGTCCGCGGCCGGGTCCAGATCGCGCAGGGCGGCCTCGGGGTTGGTCTCGACCTCGGCGAGCTGCTCCTCCAGGGTGCGGCGGCGCACCAGGCGCTCCTGGCGCTCCAGGCGCAGCTCATCCAGGTCCCGCTGGAGCAGTTGGGCCGCCTGCTCGACCCGGTGGCGCTCCTGTTCCAGGGCGCGGACCTCCTGGTCCAGGGACTCCAGACGCTCGCGGGCGGCGGCCAGTTCAGCCTCCACCTCCACCCGGCGGGCGAGTTGCTCGTCCAGCCGCTCGCGCTGCTCGACCAGCGGCTCGACCGACTCCTCGATGGCCGCCTCCAGTTCGTCGCGCCGCCCGCGCAGTTGCGCCTGCTGGTCCTGGGCGCGGGACTGGCTGCGCAGCGTCGCCTCCCGCGCGGCGCGATTGGCCTCGACCCCGACCCGCAGGCCCTGGG
The DNA here is from genome assembly GCF_903828115.1 of uncultured Thiodictyon sp. Classification (GTDB taxonomy): domain Bacteria; phylum Pseudomonadota; class Gammaproteobacteria; order Chromatiales; family Chromatiaceae; genus Thiodictyon. The sequence goes on from NZ_CAIKKU010000859.1 coordinate 17,158, forward strand.
CGCGGTCGCGGGCGGCGCGCTCGGCGGCGCGCGCCTGGGTGAGCGCGGCGCGCAGGGTCTCGCGCTCACGGGCGAGCTGCTCGCGTTGCTCGGCCAGGCGCTCGACCTCCTCCAGCAGTTCGTGGAGCCGCTCGCGCGCCTCCTCCATGTCGGCGATGGCGTCCTCGCACTGGCTGGTCAGGTCCGCGTTCTCCGCGGCCAGGGCCTCCTGGCGCTCCAGCAGGTGGCCGGCGCGGGCGCGGCTCCCGGTCAGCTCGGCGCGTACACCCGCCAACTCCCGGTTGAGCGTGGCCAGGGCCTGAGCGCTCGCGGTGCGCGCCTGCTCGGCCTCGGCGCGGGCGCTGCGCAGCGCCTGGTCTTGGGCGGCGAGTGCCTGCTCCCGCCCGGTCAGGGACTCGAGCTCCAGCTCCAGGGCCTTGAGCGCCTCGGCCCGGGCCAGCACCCCGTCGGTGGACCCCTTGGTCGGGGTGCGCAGCCAGTTGGTGCCGACCTGGGTGCCGTCACGGGTGATCAGCCGCTCGCCGGGCGCCAGATCGGCACGACGGTCCAGGGCCTCGGTCAGGTCGGCGGCCGTCTGCACCGCACCGAGCAGGGCCTCGAGCGGCCAGGGGGATTGGCACAGGCCAGCGAGTTGGGTCCCCGGGCGGTCGCCGCCCGGGGCCACGGGGACGGCGGTGTCGATCAGGACCAAGCCGGGGGTCAGCCCCAACGCCGCCAGGGGCCGCAGGTCCGGCACCGGCACGGCCTTGAGCGCGGACCCGAGCACCGTCTCCACCGCCGACTCCCAGCCCGCACCCACCTGGAGCCGATCCGCCAGGCGCGGCGCCTGGGCCAGGCCGTTGGCCGCCAGCCAGGCGGTAAGTGTCTTGTCGCGATCGGTCAGCGCGTCCTGCTGCAGCGCCTGGAGGGAGGCGCGCCGCCCCTTGGCCTGTTGCAGCCCGGTACGCACCAGGTCCAGGTCGGCGCTCAGGGAGCGCGCGGCGGCCTCCCGCCCGGCCAGGTCCGCGGCGACGGCCGCTTGGCGGGTCTCCAGGGCCTCGCACTGCTCGGCCAACCCCTCGGCACGCTCGCTCAGGTCCTCGACGCGCGCCTGCGCCCCCGCCAGGTCCAGCCGACCGGCCTCCTCCTCCAGGCGCCGCAGCCGCTCCCGGTCGCGCCCCAGGCGCTGCTCCAGGGCGGTGATGCGGGCGCGCTCCACCTGGGACTGCTGGCCGGGGCCGGCCGCCTCCTGGTTGAAGCGGTCCCACTGTGCCTCCCAGTGAGACTGCTGGTCCTCGGCGAGCGCGACCGCGGCGGCGGTCTCGGTGAGCCCGGTCTGGGCGGCGGCCAACTGGGGTCCGTCCCGGGCCAGGTCGGCCTCGATCTCGGCGAGCCGGGCCAGGTCGCGCTCCAGGTGCTGCCCGGCATCGGTGAGTTCCTGATCGAGCCGGAACAGCTCCGCCTCGCGCCGACCGCGCGACTCGTTGGCGAACTGGATCGCCTGCTCGGCCCGCGCAATCTCCGAGCCCACGGCGTAGAAACGGCCCTGGACCTGGTTGAAGTGGTCGGACGCCTCGCTGTAGGCGGTGCGGCGCTCCTCGATGTCCGCCTCGATGCGACGCTGGCGGGCCAGACCCGCCGCCTGGTCGGTCTCCAGGGTGCCCAGACGCCGGTCCTGGTCGTCGAGTTCCCGGTCCAGGGCGCGCCAGCGCATGGCCTTGATGTCCTGGTCCAGGCGCCGCTCCTCGGCCCGGTACTCGGTGTAGCGCGCGGCGGTGTCGGCCTGGCGCTCCAGGTGCTGGAGCTGCTTGGCCACCTCGTCGCGCAGGTCCGTCAGGCGCTCCAGGTTCTCCCGGGTGTTGCGCATCCGGGTCTCGGTCTCGCGCCGACGCTCCTTGTACTTGGAGATACCGGCCGCCTCCTCCAGAAAGAGCCGCAGGTCCTCCGGGCGCGCCTCGATGATGCGCGAGATCATCCCCTGTTCGATGATGGCGTAGGAGCGGGGGCCCAGGCCGGTGCCCAGGAACAGGTCCTGGATGTCGCGCCGCCGACAGCGGCTGCCGTTCAAGAAATAGGCCGACTGGCCGTCCCGGGAGACCTGGCGCTTGACCGCGATCTGGTTGAAGGCGGCGAACTCACCCCCGGCACGCCCGTCGGCGTTGTCGAACACCAGCTCGATGCTCGCCAGACCCACGGGCTTCCTGCCCGTACTGCCGTTGAAGATGACGTCCGCCATCGACTCGCCGCGCAGCATCTTGGCCGAGGACTCGCCCATGACCCAGCGCACCGCGTCGATCACGTTGGACTTACCGCAGCCGTTCGGCCCCACCACCCCCACCAGATTGCTGGGAAAATGGGCGGTAGTCGGGTCCACGAAGGACTTGAAGCCGGCAAGTTTGATCTTTTCAAGACGCATCCGGGCAGGGTAACGGATGCGGGGGGTGGGGCCAAGTGTTGGGGTGGGGTTAGCGCTTGGTCAGGGGCGCCTGAGGGTGAAGGATTCGTTGGGGTCAGTTGGCGGGCGACTCGCCGCTGGCCCCCACGGGAGCAAGCGACACCAGTGCTTTCGCCCAGTCCAAAACCAGCAGGACCATGGCGTCCGCCTCAGGGAGGCTGATGAGTTGGATCAGCTGATCGTCATAGCGAAAATCGACCGCATAGGGGTTCAGCCTGCGCAGATCCCGGAGTGTCAGGGGCGTGGCAATGCCAAGATCGACGACTAAACGGCCCAGCGCCTCGAGATTGTGCGTGCGAGGAAAATCCACCTGATGCAGCGTCAAAACCGCCTTGAGCGACTTCTCCACGGATTGCTGCGCATGAAAGCAGGCGGCCCCCGCGTCCGCGTCGGGGTGGTTGGCGAGGATGGAGAAGCTCCTGCAATCGCGCTCCGCGAGTCGCAGCAGGCGTTGCGCCTCCTCAGTGCAGGGAATCATGCAGGACCCGCCCTTCCTGCCGGGCGCGAAACAGGACCGTGCCGGGCACCTGACTGCGACGCTCGAACTCGCTTAGGGGATAGATCAAAAGGTCCACACCGACCCCCGACGCTACAGGTCCCAGGGCATCCATCAGGCGCATATATTCCGCTCCCTTGTCCGGTACTTCCCGCTCGATCACCATCAGGTCCAGGTCAGACCCCTGGTCCGCGGTACCGCGGCCATAGGAGCCGAAGACGATCACCCGCACGGGGGACGAGGCCGCGGCGACGAGGCGGTCGACGGCTGACTGGATGGTTCTGTAGTCGAGCATGGTGACTCCCGAAAAATGAGGGCTACGAGCTGAAACCACCGCGAGACTCCCCCCGCGACGACGCGAGCCTCTGCGAAGATTGGCAGAATTCGAGCCGACCTGTTTGATCTTTTCAAGACGCATCCGGGCAGGGTAACGGATGCGGGGGGTGCGGCCAAGCGCTGGGGTGGGGTTAAGGCGATTCCCGCAGAACGTCGTGCCCGCAGGACTCAACCGGAGGCCGACGCTTTACCGTGAAAGTCGCGCCGGGAGCGCGCTCCTCCTCTCCCTCCCCCTC
>NZ_CAIKKU010000860.1 GCF_903828115.1 uncultured Thiodictyon sp.
CGCAGATGACCCCGGCGGTGCGCTTTGAGCAGAGGCTGGCCGCACTGGGGTGCGGCGCTCCCAGTCGCTATGCCGTCGGCGCCCACAGATCGTCCAGTTGGATGGTCACGGCATCGAATGGCGCAACGCATACCGGCGCGGCGCCGGCGAAGCGCCCGAGTTCGCGCCAGGCGCCGGCTTCCAAGACATAGGCCTCCAGGGTGTGCGCTTGCGGATCGATCAACCAGGCATAGGCCACGCCGAAGCGCGCATAGATCGGCATCTTCACATTCCGGTCGGTGTCCGCGCTCGACTTCGACAGGACCTCACAGACCCAATCGGGGACCACGGTATAGCGGTGTTCCTGCGGAATGAGCGGCATCCGTTCGCGTCGCCAGCCGGCCAGGTCGGGGACATCGACCTCGGCGTTGCGGATAAAGTGCAGTTCCGGTTCGTCGATGATCCACCAGCCGCCGGGGCCGTCGCGCCCCCGTTGGAAGGGTCCGATCAAGTCGTAGCCGAGCGCCGAGGAGGTAAACCCATGGGGCCCGCTCGGGCGTGGATGGACGTAGAGTTGGCCGTCAAGGATCTCCCCCGTCACCCCTTGGGGTAAGGCTTCGAGCTGTTCATAGAGGCTGGGGCAGGTACGTGCGGGTGCGTGCATCGGCTGGTCTCAGGGTCTGGCTGCCAATTGACGGACGTGCAGGACATCCGGGGGGAGCACCGGGCGCGCCCTGGACGGCAAGCGGCGACCTCGATCATAACTCCGGCCACCTGCTGGACGGTAGGTCGCTGGTCCGCACAGCGGACCCTACAGGCGCGGGGGCTGTAGGGTCCGCGGTGCGGACCGCCGACCTCTCGGAACGGGACGCCCCGCCGCCTTTTCCTGGATAATGCTCGTCTCCTTCCCAACCAGGACCGCCCCCAGGGTGACCGCTGTCGATCCGCTGCACCTCTTCGGTTCCCTGGTCGGTTCCGCCGCCTGGCCGGCGCTGCGCCTGGTGCTGCACCTGGCCTTTTTCATCGCCGCCTGTGTGGTCCTGTGGCGCGCCTGGGCCTGGCTGCGCCTCACCGAGCCGCGGCCGGCGGCGGGCGCGGGCGGCTGGTTCCCGTGGCCGCTGCTGGTCCTGACGGCGGCCTTCCTGGCGGTGCTGGGCTACCAGGCGAGTTGGCATTTGACCGGGCTCTTTCGGCCGCGGTTCGTCGCCTTCATGCAGTCGCACGACCGCCGCGAGTTCAACCCGGCCCATCGCATCCTGCGCGGGCGCATCCTGGACCGGCGCGGCCGGGTGCTGGCGCAGAGCCGGGAGCTCGAGGGCCGGGTCCGGCGGGTCTACCCCTTCGGTCCGGCCTTCGCCCATACGGTGGGCTACAGCGATCCGCAATTCGGGGCCATCGGCGCCGAGGCGGCGGCCAACGCCCAGCTCAACGGGGCCACACCGCAGACCCTGGCGTCCTGGGGTGAACTGGGCCGGCAACTGCTGACCAAGACCAAGCAGCCGCGCGGCCAGGACCTGACGCTGACGCTCGACAGCGACCTGCAACTGCTGGCCTTGCAGCGGCTGGGCGAGCGCCGGGGGGCCGTGGTGCTGCTGCGGCCCCAGGACGGCGCGGTGCTGGTGTCGGCGACCAGCCCGGCCTTCGACCCCAACCGCCTGGGGCCGGAGCTGTTCCGCGGGCCGGCGCCGGGCACGCCGCTCCTGAACCGGGCGACCCAGGGGCTCTATCCACCGGGCTCGGTGTTCAAGGTGGTGATGGCCGCGCAGGCGATCGAGGCCGGCTTCAGCGGCACCCTGCACTGCCCGGCGGGCGGCTTTACCACCTCGCGGCGCTACCCGCCGATCCGCGACCACGACTATTACAGCGCCCAGAAGGCCGGGCGCGCCTGGGCGGGCTTCGGCAATCTGGACCTGACGACCGCCTTTGCCGAGTCGTCCAATGTGTTCTTCGCCCAACTGGGGGTGCGTTATGGCCGCGACGCCTTTGCCCGTGCCGGGGAGCGCTTCGCCTTCGACCGCCAGGTGCGGCTCTATCCGGGGACCGACCGGTACGGGAGCCTGAGTACCGGGCGCCTGCCGCGGCTGGCCGCCTCGGACCTGTACGGGCTGGCCCAGGCGTCCATCGGCCAGGGGCGGGTGCTGGCCTCCCCCATGCATCTGGCGACCATCGCCGCGGCGGTGGCCAACCGGGGGCTCGCCATGCGCCCGCGCCTGCTCGTGCAGGAACCCGCCGCACCCCTGGGCCAATACATGACGGCGCCGACCGCCGCCCGTCTGGCGGGGATGATGCGCAAGGTGGTCACGCAGGGGACCGGCCGCGGCATCGATGATGCGGGACTGGCCATCGCCGGGAAGACGGGCACCGCGGAGAACCCGCGCGGGGCGGCCCATAGCTGGTTCATCGGTTTTGCGCCGGCCGCGGACCCGCGGCTGGCGGTGGCGGTGCTGGTGGAGCACGGCGGCTTCGGGTCGAGCGTGGCGGCGCCCATCGCCCGCGACCTGCTGGTGAAGGCCCTGGAACTGGGGGCGGGACCTTGAGCGCCGTGTCCGCCGACGCCGATACCGGCTTCGCCGCGGCCTGGTTCCGGCGCCGGGCCGAGCGTGAACTGCTGCTGGGCTGTCTGGGCTGCATAGCCCTGGGGTTCGTGCTGATCCTGGGCGCGGACGCGGCGTCGGGGCGGCAACTCGGTGCCCTGGACCTGCTGCCGCTGGCGCTCTACGCGCTCGCGCTGGCCGGGGTGCATCTGTCCCTGGTCGCCGCGGGTTTGCGCGGCGACCAGGTCCTGACGGCGACCGTCGCCTTTCTCTCCGGCTTCGGGCTGCTGGCCCAGTATCGGATGGGGGACTTTCAGAGTGACCCCGGGGCCCTGACCTTGGGGCTGGTGCCGGCCGGATTCCTCGTCATGACGGTCTGCGCCCTGGCCTTTGCCGACGGGCGTTACCGGGTGCTGGCCCGGGGTCTGTGGGTCTGGGCCGGGGTCTCGCTCGTCCTGGTCGCCGTGCTGCTCGTGACCGGACAGCGCTTCCGCGGCGCCGTCTACGCCCTGGGCTTCACGACGCCGACCGAGGTGCTGAAGGTCACGATCCCCCTGGCCCTGGCCGCCTACCTGGAACGTCAGGGACAGGCCCTGGCCCGCTGGCACCCGCGCCTGCCGTTGCCGCCCTGGCGCGCGCTCTGGCCGCTGCTCGCCTTCTTTGCGGTGCTGATCGGGCTCCTGGCGCTGCAACGGGACCTGGGGATGATGATGATCCTGGGCCTGGCCGGCCTGGTGGTGCTGGCGAGCGGCACCGGGCGGATCGGCTATCTGGTCTATGGACTCCTGGCCGGGGCCGGGCTGGGGGCCCTGCTGCTGACCGTCTTCGCGCACGGACAGCGCCGCCTCGACGCCTGGCTGGACCCCTTCCAGGACCCGACCGGCGAGGGCTGGCAGATCCTCCAGGGCCTCTCCGGCATGTACGCCGGGGGGCTCTGGGGCGAGGGCTTCGGCATCGGCAGCCCCGAATACACGCCGATTGCCGCCGCCGACTTCATCTATTCGGTGATCGGGGAGGAACTGGGGTTTCTGGGCTGCGTGGTGCTGGTCCTGTTTTTCCTGATCCTGTTGAGCCGCGGGATCGCCCTCGCCGGCCCGGGGCGCTGCGCCTTCGGCCGCCTGCTCGCGGCCGGGCTCACCACGGTGCTGGCGGTCCAGACGCTGCTCAATATCGGCGGCGTCACCAAGTCGATCCCCCTGACCGGCACCACCCTGCCCTTCATCAGCCATGGCGGCGCCAGCCTGCTCACCGCCTTCGCCGCCAGCGGGCTCTTGCTCGCGATCTCGGACGGCGTGCCGGGGCGCTCTGCCAAGCCGCCGCGGGCGCCCCGGGGGCGCACCACGGGCGGGCCGTCGGCGGATCTCAAGCCCCGCAAGGTGCGGCGCAAGACGGTGCCGCGGGAGGCTGCGGCGCCGTCGGATACCTAAAGTAACGAGTCACGAACGATAACCTCGATTACGACAACGACAACGACAACGACAACGATGCGTCCTCCATGCTGAGAACTTAATGCACCCTACCCCGCCCCCACCCTCCCAACGCCCGATGACCCGCAACCTGGGCCCGCTGCTGCGGCTGCTCGGGTTCGTGCGGCCCTACCTGGGGCGTGTGCTGCTCGCCGCCCTGGCCCTGATGGTCGCGGCGGGGGCGGTGCTCGCCTTCGGCCAGGTGATCCGGGAGGTGGTCGACTCCGGGCTCAAGACCGGGTCGGAGGCCGCGCTCAACCGCTCGCTCCTGCTGTTCCTGGTGGTGGTCCTGGCGATGGCCGGGGCCATCCTGATGCGCTCCTATCTGCTCGCCTGGATCGGCGAGCGGGTCATCGCCGACGTGCGTACGGCGGTCTTCAGCCGGGTCTTAAGCCTGGACGTGGGCTTCTTCGAGACCACCCGCACCGGTGAGATCATCTCGCGCCTGACCTCGGACACGACGCTGCTCCAGACGGTGGTGGGCTCCACCCTGGCGATGGCCCTGCGCACCTCGCTCCTGGTGCTCGGGGGCCTCGTCATGTTGGCCCTGACCAGCCCCCACCTGACCGGCCTGGTGCTGCTGGGCGTGCCGGTCGTGGTCCTGCCGCTGTGGCTGATCGGCTACCGCCTGCGGCGCCTGGCGCGCGCGAGCCAGGACCGCATCGCCGATGTCGGGGCCTATGTGGACGAGGTGCTGCACGCCATCCGCACCGTCCAGTCGTTCTGCCACGAGGCGATCGACCGGGCGCGCTACGGGGAGCGGGTGGAGGCCGCCTTCGAGACCGCGCTGCGCCGCGCCCGGCTGAGCGCGACCCTGAGTGCCATCGCCACGGCCCTGACCTTCGGCGCCATCGGCGTGGTCCTGTGGGTCGGGGGCCGCGAGGTGCTGGCGGGGCGTCTGACCGGCGGAGAGCTGTCCGCCTTTCTGTTCTACGCGGTGCTGGTCGCCAGTTCCGTCGGCAGCTTAAGCGAGATCGTCGGCGAACTGCTGCGCGGGGCCGGGGCCAGCGAGCGGCTGATGGAACTGCTCGCCACACCGACCCTGATCAGCCCGCCCGCGCACCCACTGCCCCTGCCCGAGCCGGTGCGCGGTCAGATCCAGTTCCAGGACCTGGGCTTTGCCTACCCCGCCCACCCCGACCTCCCGGTCCTCAGTGACCTGGCGCTGGTGATTGAACCGGGCGAGAAGGTCGCACTGGTCGGCCCCTCCGGTGCCGGCAAGACCACCCTGTTCCAACTGCTGCTGCGCTTCTATGATCCGCAACGGGGCGCCATCCGCTTCGACGGCATCGATCTGCGCGACCTGGACCCCCGGCAACTGCGCGGGAACATTGCCGTGGTCCCGCAAGACCCGGTGATCTTCGGCGCCGACGCCTGGGAGAACATCCGCTATGGCCTGACCGGGGTGACCGATGCCCAGGTGCGCGACGCCGCGCAGGCCGCCCACGCCACCGAGTTCCTGGACCGCCTGCCGCAGGGGTTCGATACCTTCCTGGGCGAGCGCGGGGTACGCCTGTCGGGCGGCCAGCGCCAGCGCATCGCCATCGCCCGCGCCATTCTGCGCGACCCACCCCTGCTGCTGCTGGACGAGGCGACCAGCGCCCTGGATGCGGAGAGCGAGCGGCTGGTGCAACTCGCCCTGGAGGAATTGATGAAGGGCCGTACCAGTATCGTCATCGCCCACCGCCTGGCCACGGTGCGCAAGGTCGACCGCATCCTGGTGTTGGAACAGGGGCGCCTGGTCGCGAGCGGCACCCACGAGGACCTGATGGGCCAGGGCGGGCTCTATGCGCGGCTCGCCTCACTGCAATTTCGCGACCAGGCGGTCGCTGGGGACTGAGCCGCTGCCGTAAAGGTCGCGCAGCGACGCTTACCCACCGAGCCACGGCAGTCTCTGGGGCCGGTCACGCGATGCGTATACCCTACAGCGACCGGACCTTCTCACGAACCGGGCGTCGTTGTGGTTGTCGAAATCGCACAATCCGAACACGACACCGACAACGACCCGGGCGGCGTGCCCGGGATCTCGGTCGCCACATCAGTTCTGATCGCACCCCTGCCCGGCATCGGATCACAGCATTCCCGCGCCGATGGCGTATGCTATTGGGTGTGGTCGGATGCCGTGGGGTGTGGTATGCCCTCCCCGGTCCCGGCCGTATCCAAGGCCGTTCTTCATCCTTAAGAGGTATCACGACATGATCAAGGTACAGACCTCAGCCGGTATCCGCACCAGCGCGGATCTGCGCGGTTTTCGCTCACTCAAGCACCCGGTAGGCCCCTGCCTGCACGCCCTCGACCTGGGCCGGATCGCGCACAGCCGTGCCAAGCAGACCGCCCGCATGGACCATCGGGCCTGGTTCCTTACCATGGCCGGTTGAGGGGCGTCGCTCGGGCGTCTACTGGAGTCCACGGCTTGCGCCTTCAAGGCTGAAGCCTTGGACTCCAGCATTGATCCCAGTCACAACAAGCGTCGGGTAAGCAGCGCCTGCATCTCCCTCCGGCCGTCGGCTACCAGATAGACATAGACCTCGTCACCCAACACGCGGTAGACGATCCGTCACAAAGACCTCGCGCGACATCAGTCGGCCCCGCGCAGCCTGGCAAAGACAGCGCGTGCAGGCTCGACCCGGCCCGCTTCGATGTGGCGGTTGCCGAGTGCGAGGATCTTCAGCAACGCCATGCTCGCGCGCCGCGAGCCGCTGCTTGGCTGCAACCCCCGTGGGAGCGGCTTCAGCCGTGATGAGGCCACGGCAACTTGCGCGGTCGTGTCGCGGCTGAAGCCGCTCCCACCGGGTCCCGGCCGGATTTTCGCGGTAAGCCTCCAAGTGCTGGGCGATTGCGCCCGAACTGGAGGTCGAGGCTTCAGCCGGACGGGCGCCGAAGGCGCGCCGCGAATTTCTGCACTGTCTCAGAGAATGGGAACGAAAAAAGAGAAAGAAGAAAAGGGAAAAAGTCAAGAGAAAAAAGTCACAGTGATCTGGCGAGACGCAGGCCGAAATAGTCGTCCCGGTCGTCCGGCGCGGTCCTGCTACGGACCGCGGCGCGCAGGTAGCGGCCTGGGTAGATCCAGGACCCGCCGCGCAACACCCGTGTAGCACAGTTCTTGCGAGATACTGTACTCTCCTCCGTCACTGCGGTGCCATCCGCGGGAGCATCCGCGTACCCGTACTGGCAGTCGGCCACCCATTCCCAAACATTGCCCAGCATGTCTTGCAGACCCCAGGGATTGGGCAAGAGGCTACCGACCGGGGCGGTATTGACGAAATGGTCGTCGCAGTCGAAGGGCTTCCACCCGTCCTGACTCGCCAACGCCTTCTTGGTGCCCTCGGCCAAATAGCTGGAGTGATCGAGGCTCTGATCCTGCCCGTTCAAAAACCGGCACGGTACGGCATCCGCCCCTTCGGTCTCCTCATACCAGCGGGCAGTCGTGGTCCCGGCACGCGCGGCGTACTCCCACTCGGCCTCGCTCGGCAGCCGCCACGGGCGGCCGGTCATCGCCGTGAGCCAGGCGGCATAGGCGCTCGCTTCCTCCCAGGAGACGTTGGTGACCGGAAGCCGGCCGCGGCCCCACCCCTGGTCGGCCGGTCGGGGGCGTCCGGTGGCCGCGGCGAACAGGTCGTAGTCGTCGAAGGTGACCTCGGTGCGGCCGAGCTCGAAGGGGGCTATGGTGCGCTCGTGGACCGGCCGCTCGTAGTCGAAGCCGTCGCCGACGCCGGCGCCCATCTGGAAACGGCCGCCGGGGATGGCGACCAGGTCCGGCTCGTGCAGCAGGCGCAGGGGGCCGGGCAGGCGCCCCAATCCGAGCTGGACGGGCAGGCCCTTGGCGATCAGGGAGGGTGGATAGCCGGTCTGCCGGTCGATGCGGTTCCACAGCAGGACGATCCCGCCGAGCAGCACCAGCCCAAGGGTCCCGAGCGCCCGGCCGCGCCAGACCCGCCGGCCGCAGGCGCGCAGATAGTCCGCGACCAGGGGGGAGTCCGAGGGCGCGGCGGCCCGGTAGCGCTTGAGCACGGGGCCGACGCGCAGGGCGGCGGCGGGGCGGCGGGCGGCATATCCCTGATTCCCAGTGTTGCTTCGGTACAGATTAACCGAAGACCGGCGGCGCCGGAAGCGGTCCCGGGCTTGCGCCTTGGATGGGGCAGGCCGCGGACTCCACTCGCCCGAACCGGAGGTCGAGACTAGAAGAGTCGCTCGATACGATCGAGAAACCGGTCGGCATTCTGCGGACTGTCCTGCGCAATATACCACCAGATGTCGTCGAGGTCGCTTTCGGCCGCCGGCCGTTTCAGTACAAGCGCCATCGCTCAATCATCCCTGCCCGTCTTGTGCGGCAAGCCGCCGACGGCCGCGTGCCTTATGTCGGTCGAGTAGATCACCTGGGCGCTGATCGGCCCAACGGCTTCAATGATCTGTTGTTCTTTGTGTCTCTGTGTCTTTGTGAGAGCAATTTTTTTTTTTTTTTGTATCTTTGTGTCTTTGTGAGAGCAATTGCCGGATTTTGCTTCATAGCCGTCAGCCGCGACGAGGCCTGGGCGGCTGGCGCGGCCTCGTCGCGGCTGAAGCCGCTCCCACAGCGTCGCTGCGCGACCGGAGGGGCGGCGGCTAGTGACCGCGCCGGGATCATCGCGCACAATGCGGGCTTAAGTCCCGAACCCTGGTCGCCCATGAATCTGCTGCTGTGCGTCATCACGCCCTTCCTGGGCGCCGCCCTGGTCGCCTGGGCCCCGCGCCTGGGGACCCGGGCCTCCGCCTGGGCGGCGGGCGCGGTGACGCTGGCGGCCGGCGGCTGGCTGGCGCCGCTGGTCGAGGCGACCTTCGGCGGGGCGACGGCGATCGAGCGGCACGCCTGGATGCCGAATCAGGGGTTGGATCTCAGCTTCCGGCTGGACGGCCTGGGCCTGCTGTTCGCGTTGATGATCCTGGGGATCGGGCTCCTGGTGGTCCTCTACGCCCGCTGGTATTTCTCCGAGCGCGACCCGCTGGGGCGCTTCTACACCTGCATGATGCTCTTCATGGGCTCGATGCTGGGGGTGGTGCTGTCGCAGAATCTGATCCAACTGCTGATCTTCTGGGAACTCACCAGCCTCGCGTCCTTTCTCCTGATCAGCTATTGGCAGCAGCGCGAGGAGGCGCGCCTGGGGGCACGGATGGCCCTGACCGTGACCGGCATGGGGGGGCTGGCGCTGCTCGGGGGTATCCTGCTGCTCGGTGAGATCACCGGCAGTTATGACCTGAGTGTGGTCCTGGCCGCCGGGGATGAGATCCGCGCCCACCCGCTCTATCTGCCGACACTGATCCTGATCCTGCTCGGGGCCTTCACCAAGTCGGCGCAGTTCCCCTTCCATTTCTGGCTGCCCAATGCCATGGCGGCGCCCACCCCGGTGTCGGCCTATCTGCACTCGGCGACCATGGTGAAGGCCGGGGTCTTTCTCTTGGCGCGGCTCTTTCCGGCCCTGTCCGGGACCCCGGAGTGGTCCTGGCTGGTGGGCCTGACCGGGCTCACGACGCTCCTGATCGGCGCCGTCTTTGCGCTCTTCAAGCACGATCTCAAGGGCCTGCTGGCCTATTCGACCATCAGCCACCTGGGGCTGATCACGCTGCTGTTCGGCATCGGCACCCCCTTGGCGGCCCTGGCGGGGGTCTTCCATATCATCAATCACGCCACCTTCAAGGCCTCGCTCTTCATGGCCGCGGGCATCATCGACCACGAGACCGGCACCCGCGATATGCGCCGCATCAACGGGCTCTTCGGCGCCATGCCCTATACGGCCACGCTCGCCATGGTGGCGGCGGCGGCCATGGCGGGGGTGCCGCTCTTCAACGGCTTCCTGTCCAAGGAGCTGTTTTTCGCCGAGACGGTGGAACTGGTCGCGCGCTATCGCTTCGGCTGGCTGGTGCCGCTGGCGGTCACGGTGGCGGGCGCCTTCGCGGTCGCCTATTCGATCCGCTTCATCCACGACGTGTTCTTCAACGGGGCGCCGGTCGACCTGCCGCGCACCCCGCACGAGCCGCCGCGCTGGATGAAGGTCCCGGTCGAGGTCCTGGTGGCCCTGTGCCTGCTGGTGGGGATGCTGCCGGCCCTTACGGTGGAGCCGCTGCTGGCCGTGGCGGCGACCGGGGTCCTGCAAGGGCCGCTGCCGGCGCACAGCATCGCCATCTGGCACGGGGTCACCCCGGCCCTGTGGATGAGCCTGGGCGCGCTCACCGGGGGCGGGCTCATCTATCTGGGACGGCGGCCGCTGTTCGCTCTGGCGGCGCGCTGGGAGGGCCGCTGGGAGGCGCGCCGGGTCTACGACCGGCTGGCGGCCATGGTCTTTGCCGCGGCGCGGTGGGTCACGGCGGGGCTGGATCGGGGCTCGCTCCAGCGGATGCTGGCGCTCTTCGTCCTCTGGGCCCTGGTGCTGGGGGTGGCCGGGCTCTGGTCGGATCAGGTGCCGCTGACCGGTCCCCGTGCCTTGCTGCCGGTGGACCCGATGAGCGGGCTGGCCGCCCTGGGGCTGATGGTCTGCGCGGTGTGCGTGGTCGTGATGCACCGCAAGCGTCTCACCGCACTGATCCTGCTGGGGGCGGTCGGCCTGATCGTCTCGCTGATCTTCGTCAAGTTCTCCGCCCCGGATTTGGCACTCACCCAGTTGTCGGTGGAGGTGGTGACCATCGTCCTGCTGCTCCTGGCGCTCTTTTTCCTGCCCCAGACGACCCCGGCCGAGTCGCGCCGCGGGCGCCAGGTCCGGGATCTCAGCCTGGCGGCGGCGGCCGGCGGCGGGGTCGGGACCCTGGCCTGGGCGGTGCTGACCCGGCCCTATGACTCCATCGCCGACTGGTTTCTGACGCAGAGCCTGCCGGGCGGCGGCGGGGCCAACGTGGTGAACGTGATCCTGGTGGATTTTCGCGGCTACGACACCCTGGGCGAGATCACGGTGCTGGCCCTGGCGGCCCTGGGCATCTACGCGATGCTTGAGGGGCTGCGGCTCACCGCGCCCCGGGCGGACGCCGAAGGGCGCGCCTGGGACCCGGACAGCCACCCGCTGATCATGGCCTCCCTGGTGCGGCTGCTGCTGCCGCTGGCCCTGCTGGTGGCGGTCTATCTGCTGCTGCGCGGTCATCAACTGCCCGGCGGCGGCTTCATCGCCGGACTGGTCACGGCGGTGGCGCTCATCATGCAATACCTGGCCAACGGGGTCGCCTGGACCCAGGCGCGACTGCCCCGGGACCTGCATCCGCTGATCGGCGCGGGGCTGCTGATCGCCACCCTGACGGGCCTGGGCAGCCTGGCCTTCGGCTACCCCTTCCTGACCTCCGCCTTCGGCCATTTCCATTGGCCGCTGGTGGGCGACGTTGAACTGGCCTCGGCGATGGCCTTCGACCTGGGGGTCTATCTGGTGGTGGTGGGCGCGACCCTCCTGATCCTGATACACCTGGGGCTGGTCCATGACCTGAGCCACTGCGCCGAACCCGCGCGCGAGCGGGGGCCCAGTTGATGGAGGCCCTGCTCAGCCTGATCATCGGCCTGCTTACCGCCTGTGGTATCTATCTGCTGCTGCGCGCCCGGACCTTCCCGGTGGTGCTGGGCCTGAGTCTGCTGTCCTATGCGGTCAACCTCTTTCTGTTTGCCATGGGGCGGCTCACGATCGGTCGCGCACCGATCATCACCCCGGGCGCGGCGGGCTATACCGATCCCCTGCCCCAGGCCCTGGTCCTCACCGCCATCGTCATCGGCTTCGCCATGACCGCGTTCGTCATCATGCTGGCGCTCAAGGCCAGGGCGGAATTGGGCAATGACCATGTGGACGGCACCCATGAGCCCGAAAAGATTATCTAGCCGCAAATGAACGCAAATAAACGCAAAATCGGACAGTTGACTGTGGGTTTCCGGTGGACGCGCGCGGCGCATTCGCCAGGCAATCTGCCGGTATTGACAGACCGGCGACGGCCGCTGCTGTTTATTCGCGTTCATTTGCGTTCATTTGCGGCTGAATGTTTTTTCTAGCATGACTCACCTGGTGATTGCCCCGGTCCTGGTGCCCCTGCTGACGGGCATTGTCCTGCTCTTGTTGCGCGGCATGGATCTCAGGTGGCGGCGGGGCCTGGCGCTGGTCTCGGTGCTCGGGCAGATCGCGCTGGCGCTGGTGCTGACCCGGGCGGTGGCGGACGGAACCATCCTGGTCTATGCGCTGGGGCACTGGCCGGCGCCCTTCGGCATCGTCCTCGTAGCGGACCGGCTGGCCGCCTGGATGCTGGTCACCACCGCGGTCCTTGCACTCTTCGCACTCGCCTATGCCTGCCTGGGGACCGACCGCGAGGGGCGGCACTTCCATGTCCTTTTTCAACTGCAACTGTTCGGTCTCAGCGGGGCCTTCCTGACCGGGGACCTGTTCAACCTGTTCGTCTTCTTCGAGGTCCTGCTGATCGCCTCCTATGGCCTGCTGCTGCACGGCGGCGGGCGGCTGCGCACCCGTGCCGGGCTGCACTATGTGGTCATCAATCTGGCGGGCTCGGCGCTGTTCCTGATCGCGGCCGGCATCTTCTACGGCGTGCTCGGCACCCTCAACCTGGCGGACCTGGCGGTGAAGGTGGCGGCCGTCCGGCCCGAGAACCTCCCGCTGGTGCGCACGGCGGGGCTGCTGCTGTTCGGGGTCTTCGCGCTGAAGGCGGCCCTGGTGCCGCTCTATCTCTGGCTGCCCGCGGCCTATGCCAACACCAGCGCACCGGTGGCCGCGCTCTTCGCCATCATGACCAAGGTCGGGGCCTACGCCATCCTGCGGGTCTCCACCCTGGTGTTCGGGACCGGGGCCGGTCCGGCGGCGGACCTGATGGCGGACTGGCTCCTGCCGCTCGCCCTGCTGACCCTGGCCCTGGGGATGCTGGGGGCGGCGGGGAGCGACCGGCTGCGCGTCCAGACCGCCTATCTGGTGCTGGCCTCGGTCGGCACCCTGCTCGCCGCCGGCGGACTGGGGACCGCCGCCGGGATCGGCGCCGGGCTCTGGTACCTGCCCCACAGTTGCTTTGCGGCGGCGGCCCTGTTCCTGCTCGCGGACCTGATCGCCCGGGGCCGCGGGGACCTGGCCGACCGGCTGGCGCCCGGCCCGGTGATGGGGCGCCACTGGGTGCTGGGGGTGCTGTTCTTTCTGTGCGCCATCGCCATCAGCGGGCTGCCGCCGCTGTCCGGCTTCATCGGCAAGTTCCTCATCCTGCGGGCGGCCCTGGACCCGGCGCTCGCCGCCTGGGTGCCCTGGTGCCTGTTGGCGGTGGTACTGGCGGGCGGGCTCCTGGCGCTGATGACGCTCGCGCGCGGCGGCAGCCTGCTGTTCTACCGGGCGACCGAACAGGAACTCGACCCCGGTGTCCAGACGCCGCCGCCCACGGGGGCGGCCCTGGGACTGGTCGCCGGATTGCTGGCCCTGGGGGTGGCCATGACGGTCTGGGCGGGGCCGCTCAGCGATTACACCACCGCCGTGGCCAGGCAACTGCTGAAACCGGCTGACTATGTGCAGGCGGTCATGGGACCGCGGTCTTGACCATCGCAATGGTTGCGCAGGCTCTATACTCTCGCCATCGACATCACCGGAGGGACCAACCCATGGCCACGACTCCCGACGACGTATGGGCCTTGTTGCACGAACTGGTCGAGGCGCAAAAGGAGGCACAAGAAGAAACCGGGCGAAGGTCCCAGGAGACCGCACGCCTGTTTCAGGAGGCCGCCCGCGAGCGGCGCAAGACCGACAAGCAGATCAAGGAACTGGGCAAACAGATCGGCGGTCTGGGGGAGAAATTCGGCAGTTTCACCGAGGGGCTGGCGTTACCCTCGATGGAGCGACTGCTGCACGAACGGTTCGGCATGGAGGTCGTAAGCCCGAGTGTGCGCGTCACCAAAGAGGGCCGACATCTGGAACTCGACGTCCTGGCCTACGCCAACGGTCCCGTCAACGCCGCCTATGTGGTCGAGGTGAAGAGCCACCTGCGCGAGGAGGCGATCACGCAGTTGCGGGACCTGTTACGCCGGTTTCGCGAGTTCTTTCCCGAGCATCGCGACAAGCGGCTATACGGTATCCTGGCGGCGGTGGACCTGGCGCCCGCGCTGCGCGAGCGGGTCCTGCGCGAGGGCTTCTATGTCGCGCGTATTCAGGATCAGGTCTTCACCCTGGATGTCCCGGATGGGTTTCAGCCGCGGGTCTATTGACGTGATGCGCCTACTTCTGCCCCACCCCGTCCTGACCCTCACCCTGACCGCGATCTGGCTCCTGCTGGTCAACGGCCTGGCCCCGGGGCAGGTCCTGCTGGGGCTCTTTCTGGGCCTCACGATCCCGCTTTTCACCCGGCGCTTCTGGCCGGAGCGCTCGCCCATCCGCCGCCCGCTGACCCTGCTGCGCTTCGGCGCCCTGGTGCTCTATGACATCCTCACCGCCAACCTGGTGGTGGCCTGGCTGATCCTGCGCGGGCCGACGCGCTTGAGGCCCGGATTCGTCGCAATTCCCCTGGATCTCGGCTCCGAGCTGGCCATCAGCCTGTTGGCCAACACCATCTGCTTGACGCCGGGTACGGTCTCCGCCCTGCTTAGTCCGGACCGGCGCACCCTGTTGGTGCACGCACTGGACCTGGACGACCCGGCCGCGCTGATCGCCACCATCAAGGCCCGTTACGAGACCCCGTTGCGACAGGTATTCGACCCATGCTGAGCATCGCCATCCCCATCGCCTTCGCCCTGGTCGGCGGTGCCTTCGCCCTCACCCTGTGGCGGCTGCTGATCGGCCCCAGTGCCCCGGACCGCATCCTGGCACTCGATACCCTCGCCGTGACGGCCATCGCGATGCTGGTGCTGTTCGGCATCCAGCAGGGCAGCGCACTGTATTTCGAGGCCGCTATCCTGATTGCCCTGATGGGCTTCGTCGGGACCGTCGCCCTGTGCAAATACCTGCTGCGCGGCGACATCATCGAATAGGTGCGCAAGACATGATTGAACTCCTGGTGTCCATCCTGGTCCTGGCCGGCGCCCTCTTCACCTTCATCGGCGCCTTGGGGCTCTTGCGCCTCCCGGACTTCTATACGCGCCTGCACGCCCCCACCAAGGCCACCACCTTGGGTGTGGGCAGCCTGCTCCTGGCCTCCGCCCTCTGGTTCAGCACCCGCGGTACTGGACTGAGCCTGCACGAACTATTGGTCACCCTCTTTCTCTTCATCACCGCCCCGGTCAGCGCGCACCTGCTGGCGAAGGCGGCCCTGCACCTGCGCTTGAAGAGCCTCGCGGCGCTGCCGGATGAGCCGGACCGGCTTCGGGGCGACTCAAGCTGGAAACCACCGGCATAACCTCGGCAACTGATGCTGCTGCTCGTCGTAAAGGACTCGTTTACTCCTGTTCAGGAAACTCCTGCGGCCTACCGATGTCACGCCCTTTCAGGGCTAGCATCCTAATAACAGACCACCCAGGGCGTTGCCCTGGGCTGGTATATCGCGCCCCTTCGGGGCTTCGGGCTTCGGTAATGGCCGATACACCCTCCCGCGCGGGCCCAAGGTGTCTGGCCGGGAGGATTGACCCCAACGGGGTCACACATACCAGCCCAGGGCAACGCCCTGGGTGGTACGGAGGAATCATTTTAGCCCTGAAAGGGCGTGAC
>NZ_CAIKKU010000861.1 GCF_903828115.1 uncultured Thiodictyon sp.
AAAGAGTTTTTCAGCGCCCAAAATTACTACCCTAGTTTTCAGCAGCCGATTGTGCTGAGAGTTCTTCTTGGCCGACAGAAATTTGAGTCAAGATGATTGCTATGGTAGCGCATCGAATGAGTGTTCGCCGGGAATTGCTGGTGATACATGCTCTTGAACAGCCCGGAAACGATCTCGGGACCCGCGTCATCCGGGCTCAAGCCCAGTCCGGCCGCCACGCTTTGGCCCTCGCTGACGGTCTCCGGGCGCGGCGGGCCGCCGTAGGCGGTATCGTCGGTGCGTTGCCGGAAGAACTTGGAGACCGCCAGCCGTGAGATCTCGGCGTAGTCGCGCAGGGCGGGATGCCCGGGTTCCTGGATAAAGGAAAATTCCCGGTTGAAGTCGCAGTGGGTTTGCAGCGGGAATCCCTGGTGCGAGGGCAGGACCAGGCGCGCCGTGCCGGCCGCCGTGTAGCGGAAGCGATGGCGGCCGATGAAATGCACCGAGGTCTCGTCATAGGCATCACTTTCGATGTGCGCCGGGTATTGAGTGGGGTCGAGAAAGCCGCGCTCCTCGCAATAGACCTGGTAGCGCAGCGCAAAGGCGGTGTCGAGCAGATCGTAACCATCTCGCCAAGGAGCCGACCGCCGCCGGATCGAGACCGGCGGCGCGCACCAGTTCGGCATAGTGGGGGGAGCGCAGCGCTGCCTGGAAGGCACCGAGCACGGCCTGCTCCGGATCGAAGCGGGGGAGGTCGGGGTCGGTCATGGTCGGGTCTCGCTCAAGCGGTGGCCAGGATTCATTCCAGGTTGCCGGAAAACATGCCCTGTTTAACCGTGTCGGTCAAGGGGGAGGCCGTTTACTACCTCGACGAAATCCGCCATCCGGTGGGTCTGACCCTCGTAGGGCATCGGGAAGTCAGTGCCGAAGAGCCACTTGTGGGCACCGACGCGCTCGACGATCTTGGGCGTCACCAACTCGCGCAATTCGTAGGGATAGGCCGCCATGTCGAGGTCGGCGAAGGCGGGGATCTGCTTTAAGTAGTCGATGAAGTCGGGCCCGGTTTTCGCGAGCACGCTCGGGAGGTCGATCAGGTGCACATGGGCGTTGATGATGGCCATGATCAGCCCTCCTGGGCGGGCAGACGGTGATTGATCGGGTCATAGGGCGAGAAGGCGGGGGCGAGGCTCAGGGTGCCGAGCCGCAGCAGGACCTTCACCGTCTCCACCGCCATCCGCACCGCCGCGAACCAGACCAGGGGGGCGAAGGAGGGGATGAATCCGGCCCGGATGCGTTCCTGGGCGGCGGGTGAATAATAGTCGGCCACGCCCTCGATCTTGGTCAAGGACGCCAACATGCACTGCGTTAAGGCCGTTCGGGTCTCGGCGGAGAGGATGCCCAGGGGCTGGGGGAGCGGCGGGAAGCCGTAGCATTCCTCCAGCGTTGGCGTGTCCGCGGTGAAGACGCGGGCGTTACAGAAGGGGATGGCCCAGCCCTCGATCACGGGGATGCCGGCAGTGCGGGCGAAGCGACTGGCGATGATGCAGGGCACGGCGTCGTCCGCGGCCAGGACAATCGCGTCCGATCCGGCGAGCAGGGCTGCTGCGTTGTCCTCGTTCACCGTCGCGGCGAGGACCGCCTCCAGCCCCGGGTTGATCCGGCGCAGAAACTCCAGCGTCACCTCGGTCTTCGGGCGTCCGACGGTGTCCTGGAAGGCGAAGACCTGGCGGTTGAGATTGGACCGGTCGAAGGTGTCGAAATCCACGAGCACCAGTTGCCCAACCCCGGAGCGCACCGAGACCTCGGCGATGACCCCGCCCAAGCCCCCCAGACCGATGACGGTGACCCGTGATCGTCGCAGGGTTTCCTGCTGCGGCGCGGTGATGACGCCGATGTTGCGCTCAAAGATGGTCATGGCGTGGCCCCTGCGGTGCGCTCACCGCGTTGGTCTTGCGTGTGGGTACTGCCGGCCGCTGCCGCGACCGCCAGGGGTCGGCCGCATCTTAACCCAGGCCGTGCGTCCTGGCTTAATCGGCTGTCCCCTGGGGCTCGGAACGGGAACGCTCCCGCTCCCTGCGCGTGCGGTGTTTAGAGATGTTTTCGTTCAGTTGTGCAAGGACCTCGGAGGCAACGGAAATGATATCGTTAGGGCCGAAGCCTGCTGCCGAGAGTTCGCGATAGAAGTTTTTTGCCACCATCTTGGTCAAGCGACCGGGGTCCGGGCTGATGGGGTGTACGCCGTTCCTGGTGATCGCCTCGCGTTGCCGCAGGATTTCAGCCATCTGCAGCAGGTGTGACTCCGCGAGCTTCTGCAACTGAAAAACATGGATGGCTTGGCCGACCACGAGCGAAAAAACCTCGAGTAGTTGGAGGTCGCGGGCGCTGAAGCTGATGCGATTCAAGGGCCCGCTGAGGTTGATGACGCCGATGACCTCGCTGGCGATCTGGATCGGCGCCGCCAGCAGGCAGGGACTTGCGTCAGGGTCCTGACGGGCGATTCCGGAGAATTCAGATCGGCGTATATCCTCGATCAGGAGTGGTTGCCTGGTTCTGAGCACATACCCGGCAATGCCCTGGTCCAGCGGCGCCGGGTGCTGGTAGGCCGCCGCCGGCAGGTCTCCCCAATGGGAGTAGACCCGCAGGCTTGGGCCTGTCTCGTCGTTTCCCTCATCGACCAACATCACCGAACAGCGCTGTGCCTTCAAGGACCGTGCGGTCATCTGCGCCAAGTCGCGCAGCCCCTCCACCAGCGTCTGACGCTGGCAGAGCAAGGTGGAGGCATCCATGAGCGAGGAAACGAATCGCTTGGTCACTGCGAGGCTGACTCCGTCGGGGTATCCTTCGATGCGCGCTTGCGGGACGTGATCAGGATGCGTGGAGGTAATTCACCGCCGGGCCTGTCGGTGCGCTGCGCTTGGCGATAACGTCGTAACCTGTCCGGGGCATGGTTGAAATGTGCGGAAGCACCAAAAGGACGAAGTCGGCACCGTCCTGCATGTACAAAAGTACCATAGTCGGGTTGCTGGAAGTCACATCCAAGACCAGGCGCTCAGCGTCGCGAGGCGAACCTGGACACGAAACGAAGGGTTGCCGTGCATCTTGACGGTCGATCCGAACCGTTGGGAACCCCGCGCGTCAAAACGATTGATTCGACAGCGCCGTTGGAGATAGTCTAAGATCGTAGTGGAGGCGGGTCGGGAGCGGGCTGGTAGTCTGTCGTAGCTGCCCGTCGGCCTTGACACAACTTCGATCACTCATCCGTGCGGCCATCCGGCTGCGGCGAGGGTCGCCCGCGGGGTGCTTGGGTTGACGATCAAGGCGTTAAATTAAAAGACATTTTTTCCTTTCCAGCGCGGGTTCCCGGGGTCTTTTCGACCAGCACAGCACAATCGCAGCCGAGTGACATCATGTTCCTGAGCTTTCTTCAAAGCCTCCTGCGCAGTTCGAGACTCGGAGAAGGGGTTGCCTGGAATCGACTTAGCATCGCTGCCGGTGAATCCCTGGTGGTCGAGGGTGAGGTCGGTCGATCCTTGTTCGTCGTTGAAGGGGGCCGCTTTGCGGTGTTGGGTCGGGCTCAGTTGCAGGACCAGTCGACCGTCGAGGTCTGCCTCGCCGAACTGACCGCCGAGGACGTGTTCGGTGAGTCTTCGCTAATCGGTGACTACGCGAGCATTGCGACCGTACGTGCACTCGCCGCTGCCCGCGTCATCGAAATCAACGGGGCTATGCTGATGGTCTATCTGGACGATCATCCCGAACAGGGATACCTGTTCTTCAAGTACCTGCTTGCAGTGGAGCTTGAGCGCCTTGCGCGTTCCCACGCACGGACCATCCGGAGTGCGTCACTGCCGTAGATGGATTGAGTGTTGCGGACCCCGTGGGCCGGGGTCCAAGGTGAACTGAATGGCCATCTTCAGCGCATCCAGCGCGCACGACCTTCTCCGGGACCGGCATCACTATTTCCATACGGGGTGCCAGTATGGATTGAGATGGCATCGCTTGCGAAACCACTCTTAATTTTTGCGGTTAACGCTATCGGCCATCCCAATAGGGGTCTTGCTCAATGAATAGTGAAGGTGACAACCCACTCAAAGATTTCCGTAATTTTTTCTCGATTCGCCTTGCGACTGCGCTCTCTGATCGACAGGAAACGTTCAAGATACGTTACCATGTTTATTGTGAGGAATTCGGCTATGAGCCCGCCGCGCGCTTTTCTCAACGGATGGAGACCGACGACTTCGACGGTGTTGCGTCGCACTGCCTGATTACCCATACCAGATCCGGCCAGTCTGCGGGGTGCGTCCGCATCTGCCCCGCAACCGTCAATGAGGCGCCCCACCCGATGCCCTACGAGCAGAGCTGCGCCGCCAGTCTCGATCGCGCGGCCATGGCCGCAATGACAGCGGCTCGCCGCCAACTGTGCGAAGCCTCCCGCTTCGCCGTCGACGGTGCCTTCCGGCGCCGCTCCGGTGAGAGGCTGACCCGCTTCGGCGGAATCAACGCGCTGACTGTCGAGGTTGGCGAACGACGCACCTTTCCACTCATCTCGGTTGCGCTCATGTTGGCGGGCACCGCAATGGCCGAGCTACTGGGGCGCCCCTACATGTTCGCGGTGATGGAGCCGTTTCTCCCCCGCCTGCTCCAACGTTCCGGCATGACCTTCCGACGTATGGGCAGGGATCTGGATCATCACGGCATCCGTGCCGTCTACCTGACCGACACCCGCGACTTCGTCCGGAACCTGACGGGGGAGTTACAGGAGGTATATGCCTGGATTCACGATCGGTTGACGACTAAATGCGCGGCCCCCGAGGATCCATCATGAGTGAAACACAGCACCGCCCCGATCGCGCCGATCCCCGGGAAGCCCTGCCAACCTGGGTCTCCTACCTGGTCGCCGCCGGATCGAGCGCCCCTTCAGCGGATAACGGACAACCCTGGAACTTCTCTTGGGACGGGACTGCATTGACGCTCGCCCTCGATGCGGCGCGCGCTCAGGCGGGACTGGGCGCGGACCACCCGGCCGTCTTGCTCGCCATGGGCGCCTGCCTGGAGAATCTGGTCCAGGCGGCGACTCGCGCAGGCCTTCCCCCCGCGCAGATGCAGTTCCCGGGGGGCGACCACGACGCCTTTTTGAGGATTTCGGCCGCTGGCGGGGAGTCAGTGCCAGACGCGGCCGACACCTCGTACTTCACCGCTCGGCATACCAGTCGGGTCCCGTTTTCCCGCGATCCGCTCCCTTCCACCTTGCTGGACGAACTGCAGGAGTCCCGGGAAGGCAAGGCCCAGGTGAGGGTATTCAGCGCACCCGCGCAGATCGCTTGCATCGCCGGCTTGATCGAGGCCGCATCCCAAGCGAGATTCCAGAATGCCGAGATCCATCGCTGGCTGGTCGCAAGCTTGCGTCTGTCGGAGTCGCAGGCCGCGCAGGGGGACGGGTTAGACGTTGCGACCTTGGGGCTTCCCCCTGGCGGCAGGTTACTGATGCGACTGATCGCCGACTGGCGCAGGATGTCGGTCTTGAACAAGCTGGGCGCCTATAAGCTGCTGGCGAAGGTTGAAGCCCTCTCCGTCGCCCACTGCGGTGCGGTGCTGGCGGTGATGGCGCCGACCTGGGGCACGCCCGACATGCTGTCTGCCGGCCGGCTCCTGGAGCGGATCTGGCTGTTGCTGAATCAC
Organism: uncultured Thiodictyon sp.; assembly: GCF_903828115.1. Lineage (GTDB taxonomy): Bacteria > Pseudomonadota > Gammaproteobacteria > Chromatiales > Chromatiaceae > Thiodictyon. Next base: position 5,659 of record NZ_CAIKKU010000861.1, read on the forward strand.
CAGGGGATTGCGGTGCACCCCTATTTCGTTCTTTCGGATCAACTGTATCGCCGCGACACGGGCAGGCTGCCGCCGGCCCATGTCGCGCCGGTCAACGCGCTGGCGGGCTCCAGCCGAACGGTGTTCCGTGACGGCGATCTTCAGCCGGCCGTACTCCTGAGAGTCGGGCGTACCGCCGCCCAGGTGCCGCGATCCAGGCGGCTGCCGATAGCGCAGGTCTTTGCTTCTAGCGTTCTGTGTAAATGAGGTGCGGATAATGAGCAACAAGACGGTCTTCGATCTCGAGCGGCTTGCGCTGATTGCCCAAGGTCACAGTGCCTTCCAACTCCTGTGGGCGGGCGCGGAGCTGAAGCTGTATGACACGCTCTGCGGTTCTCCCGGGCTGTCGCCTGGCGCAATCGGTGAGGCGCTGGGTCTTGCCGAGTATCCCTGTCGGGTGTTGCTGGTCGGACTGACGGCACTAGGCGTCGTGGAGAAACGCGGCGACGCCTACTTCAATGCGGACTTGACGGAGCGGCTCCTGGTCTCCGGGCAGCCGGAGTCCTTCACGCCGGTGCTGGGGTGGCAGGCCCATATCGTCTATCCCGGTTTGCAGGACTTTCTGGAATCGCTGCGGGCCGGGACCAACCTTGGTCTCGCGCGCTTTCCAGGGGAGGGCACAACACTTTATCAGCGGCTGGTGGCCCACCCGGCGTTGGAGCAGGTCTTTCAGGATGCGATGAGTGCCCTGTCGAACCAGGCGAACCGGCACCTGCTTGCCGGCTACGATTTCAGCCGTTTTTCTCACCTGGTGGACGCCGGCGGGGGCGATGGGACCAATGCCATCGCCATCGCCCGGCATTACCCGGATCTCAAGGTGACCATCTTTGAATCGCCCTCCGTGTGCGAGATCGCGGCTCGCAACGTCGCGGCCGCCGGTCTGGCGGACCGGGTGTTCACGCATCCGGGCGACTTCTGGACCGACCCCTTCCCGTGCGGAATCGATGCCATCCTGTTCTGTCACATGTTCACCATCTGGTCGATGGAGCGCAACCTGCAACTGCTCCGGATCTGTGCGGCGGCGGTGGAACCCGGTGGTAGTGTGTTACTGTTCAACATGATGGGCGACGATGACCGGTCCGGCCCCCTGAGCACCGCGCTCGGCTCTCCCTATTTTCTGGCGATTGCGACCGGGGAGGGGGAACTCCACAGTTGGTCCGACTATGAGCAGGCGATGCATCAGGCGGGCTTCGCCGAGGTCAAGCGCGTGACCGGTTTGCCCTTGAACCACGGCATCATCGTCGGGACCCGCCGCGCTTAGCGAGGCTGCGGCTGCGACTAACCAGACCTCGCCTCTGGCGCCGGCGTCCAGCCCTACACCAGGCGGCGAGTAATCAGACAGGGTCAACCGGAACAACAGGATTCGTCAGGCCCGAAGAAAACCTGATAAGCCTTCAAATCCGATCGATTACAACAGCAGGATACGCGATGCAAGCGCCAGAGATCCAGAGCCCGGTCGCCTTCGACTACGATACCGCCTTTTTCAGAAACAAGGGGTTTCTGTCTCCCCAGGAGCAGACCAGGCTGCGCGAGGCGCGGGTCGCCGTCGCCGGGTTGGGCGGCACCGGCGGTGCCCAGGTCCATGCCCTGGCGCGCCTGGGGATCGGCAAGTTCTCGCTGGCCGACCCCGATACCTTTGAGCTGATCAACTTCAATCGGCAGATCGGGGCCACCATGAGCACCATCGGCCGCTCCAAGGAGGAGGTCGCCGCGGAGATCGTGCTGGGGATCAATCCGGAGGCGGACATCCGTCGGTTGGGTGGCGGGGTTTCCCCGGAGACGATCGACGCCTTTCTCGACGGTGTCGACATCGTGGTGGATTCGCTGGACTTCTACTGTTTTCCCGAGCGTTTCCTGCTCTACGCGCGGGCCCGCGCCAAGGGCCTCTGGGTCCTCACCGCCCCGCCGCTGGGATTCGGCTTCACCCTGCTGGCGTTCGATCCCCAGGGGATGTCCTTCGAGGACTATTTCGGCTTCAAGGCCGGGATGCCGGAACGCGAACTGGTGGTGTCCTTGATCGCGGGGATCAGCCCGCGTCCCTACATGATGGAGTATCTGAACAAGGACGTGATCACCTTCGCGGGTCGGCAGTTGCCCTCGCTCGGTGCCGCGCCCTTCATCATCGCCGGGGTCATGTCGGCGGAGGTCGCGAACGTACTGTTGGGCAAGGCACCCAAGGTCGCGGTGCCGACGGTGGCGCAGTTCGACGCCTTGCTCCACCGGTATCGCCTGACACGCTACCGGTTCGGGATGCGGGGGCCCCTTCAACGGATCAAGAGGGCGCTCATCAGGCGCAGATTGCCGGTTTAGCGTTACCCGCTGCTCGACAGGCAAGCGGCGTCGGACACGCGTCACGGCGGCGACTGGAGTGTCAGAAAATTTAACACTTTTTCCCTGTCGACGCCTCAGTGGTCACTGTGTTTTCCCTGTCCATGCGAGAATAACTATCTAGATCATGGTGTTAAGTGTTGAGCGAAAACTTTGGCCCGAAATGTGCTTATATCCTGATCAAGCGGCGAACAGTCGTCGTCTGAGCAGACGTTTCATGACCTCCAGGAGAAATACGATGAAGACAAAGCTAAAGATTGCGTTCGCCGCAGTTGCCTTGGCATTGGCCGGACCGACGCTGGCCGGTATCACTTGGGCGCCTCCCGGCTCCTCGACGGTGTTTGAGGACGACAACCTCGATGGTGTGTACACGGTAAATAAGCCCACTAGCGATCCAGCCACTTGGACGCTCGTTGCCAAGGACATCTCTGGCCGCCCGACAGGAATCAACCCCGGCGACGTACTGGTAGCGGTGTTCGAGTTGCCGACCTCCGCGGGAATTCCGATCCTACCAGACGAGTTGACCGGTATTTCAGTCATTGAGGCCGTCGGACCCATTCCTGGCGGCAGCCCGCTCGGCATCACGTTTCAACCCTTTCAGGGCGGCCTGAATAACGCCATCTCGAGTCTTCTGGGCAGCGCCTTCACCATCGGTGCGACCGGCGTCACCGGCGCTGGTGCGATGATTGCCATGTACCTCGATCCCACCCCGGATCTGAACATCAGCGCCGGCCTCATCGCGACTAGCGGGTTGAGTTGCACCACCATGGCGCAGTGTCTCGGCCAGGCGACCGATGGCGCCCTGTGGGAGGTCGACGGCTTTGGCGGTGATCCCGACGTCTATTGGGAGGCAATCCTTACAAGTGGTCTGTATGCAGACCTGAACGAGGTCTTGGACGCTCCCGTAACGACGACAATCGGTGACTTCAACGGGGGTCTCGATATCATGGTAAACAACACGGGGCAAACCCTTAAGGAGAACGCCTACGCGTCCAAGGAGAGCGTCAGTCCCACCGGTTTCGTTGACATGCTCGTCTCCGGCCCCCTCAAGGGCGGCGGTGCGAGCCCCAGTGGTCTCAGGCAAAACTATGCGGGCCTGGTGGCGGACGGCATTGTCGCTACGTCCGACATCGATCTGGAGAAGACGGTGCCCGTACCGGCGACACTGGCGCTCTTGGGTGCTGGTCTGCTGGGCCTGCGTCGGAGCGCGCGTCGTCGGCCGGCGTGAGCCCGTAGCCTCTAATCTGGGCCCTCTGGTCGATATTGCCGGCGTGCCCCGCTGAATCGACCGCCTTGCCAATGAAAGACGCCCCTGAACCGGGGGGCGTCTTTTTTTTTCACCTGGGGATGGGGGCAGGTACCCCGGGGCTTGAGACTAAGGAGCCACGGGTGGCGGCCCCGCCATGGACCGCTAAGCCGTCACCGGCTAACGCAATTTCTCGATCACTTGTCGCCGCAGGCGCTCAAGCTCCGGGTCAAGCGGCACCTCTCCGAGCTTGCCTAATTCTTGGTGCGCCTGGGTTGTTCGACCCGCGATCGCCAAGGCGTGCACGTAGTGGAGCCGAGTCTCCGGGCCTATCTTCTTACCGCGAGTCGCCTGTTCCAACAGCTTCAGCCCCTCGGCGTTCTCGCCCTGCTGGACCAGGATCCACCCGAGCGTGTCGGCGTAGGCGGCCTTCTTGGGGTCGAGCGAATGGACCTTCCGCGCCGTCGCCAGGGCGCGGGGATCGCCGGCGCGCTGATAGAGTACTGCGAGATTGTTGAGGGCTGATTGGTCATCAGGCGCATGGGTCAACAGGTCCTCGTATTGCTTGATGGCGTCGCCCTCGCGTTGTCGCCGCAGATAGCTCTCGGCCAGATAGGATCGGGCGATCAGGTCGGCCGGATTTTTCGCAAGCCAGGCGAGCAGTTGGTCATCCGCATGCTGCGCATCCGTCGATTTCAGTGACGAGCGGTGCTGCTCGACCGCGGCGAGGCTGCTCCTGGCCTTGGCGATTGCTGGCTTGTAGCTGTCGGCGGGGCCGGTGGCGCCCGAAATAGTCACCCGCACGCGATTGGCGACAGGCGCGCCGCTGGCGGAAAGGTTTACGCCGAGGGCCTTGAGTTTCTGGGCGATCCGTTTGACTTCCCCGGCATTGCCGTCGCGGTCCTCGATTTCATGCAATGCCAGCAAGGCATCAGTGTCATCGGGTTTGAGTTCGAGCGCCTGGCGCAAGGCGACGCGGGCGCCGTTTTTGTTGCCAAGCGCCGCTTCCGCACGTCCCAGCTTAGTATAGGCGGCGGCCGACTTCGGGGCGATCACCGCGAGTTTCTTATAACTGGCGCTCGCGTTTTGGGGCTGTTTGGCCAGCATCTGGATGTCACCGAGCAGTTCCCAGGCGTCCGCGCTGGTTGGTCTACCCGCGACGGCGGCCTGTGCAACAGACAGGGCGGGATCCATATCCGCCTTGCCCGCATAGTACTTTGCGAGCAGTATCCGCGGGACCAAGGCCGCCGGGCTAACCGCTGCCGCGCGTGTCAGCCAATCCTGATAGGCTGGCATGTCGCCTTCCCGTTCGGCGAGTTCTGCCAGCCCAACCATCGCGGGGATGCTGTTGGCGTCATGCTCCAGCACTGACGCGTAGCGACCCTTGGCGGCCTTGAGATCGTTCGCGGCTAGGTCCATCTGCGCCAGGCGCATCGCAGCGGAGACGAGGCTCGGCCGCAAGGCGAGGGCCTTTTCAAAGCTCTCGCGGGCCCTCAGGGTGTCACCCTTACCCTGGTACGCCAGACCCTTCAGATTATGGGTACCCGGGTTATCAGGTACCTTCTGTTCCAGGACTGTCAATGCCTTCAGCGCCTTATCGAACTGCTTGTGCTTCAGGTAGCGGTAGGCAAGGACGAGATCCGCCCGCTGGTCCTTGGGGTCGAGTGCGGAGGCGGCCTCGAGATCCTTGATCCCTTCGGCCTCGTCCCCGGCGGCCAGGCGAGTCTCTCCGACCCGTGTGCGAATCGCCGCGTTATCGGGGGCCTGCTTTTCTGCCTGTTCAAAGAGTGGTAGGGCTGCGGCAGCGCCCTCGCCGCGCAACTGGGCCTCACCGGCGATGATCAACACCGCTGGGTCCGCCGTGCCCGCTTGGAGGCGAGGCGCCATCAGGTCCATGGCGCCCTTCGGGTCTTGGAGCCTCAGGTAGGTTGCCGCGAGCAACGTGCCGGCGGTCTGATCTTGCGGGGCCTGTCGCAGGTGGGCGCGCAAGGAATCGGCTGCCTCTTGATAGTTCCCCGCGCTGTGGCTCAGCAGCGCAGACAGCAGCCGGGCGGGCGCGAAGCCCGGATTGACCTCGAGTACCTGGCGCAGCGACTCCCTGGCCTTGTCCGGTTCTTGCGCCTCGTAGGATAAGAGCGCGTCGATAAAGGGCACCCCGAAATAACGCGGATCAACCCCTTTCATCAGGTCGCGATCCGCGGCGGCCTCAGACGGACGTTTGCTGAGGACCTGGATCTGGGCCCGATAGAACAGTGCGTCGAGCCTGCTCGGATCGATCTTCAATGCATTCGAATAGGCGTCCGCGGCCGGCTGCAGCTTGCCTTCGGACCAGTTGAGGTTGCCGAGCGCGATCCAGGTTCGCTGGTCGCCGGCATCCAGGCGCAATGCCTCGTCGAGCAGCGCCCGCGCCTCGTCGCGGTTGTTTGCCGCCAGGGCGCATTGTGCCAGACCGCGGTAGGTGGGGGCATAGCCCGAGTCCAGCCCCTTGGACTGCGTGTAGATTTCGCAGCCTTCCGCCCCCCGGCCCAGCATCAGCATGGCATCGCCTCGCAGCCGCAGAATCCGGGCCAGATCCGGACTCTGGGGATTGCCCAAGGCCTCCGGCGTGACCTTGTCGAGGAGCCGCTGGTAGTCTCCTTGAAGCAGCAGCGCCTCGCCCAGCGGAACCATGATGGCCCCCGCGTCGGCGCCCAGGTCCAGCGCCCGCGTCAACTCATGCTCGGCCTCCACCCCGTTCCCATTCTTGAGGTGGATTAGCGCCAGCTTGAGGCGAGCATCAAGACTCGCGGGCTCGCTCTGAACCGCGTTCTTGGTCTCAATGAGTGCGGCGGACCATGCCCCTTGTTTCTCCAGATTCGCGGCACGCTCGAGATACTGATCGGCTGTCTGGGCAGCCGCTTGGCTGCCGCCGCTCAGTAGCGCCAAAGACGTAACGAGGAGGGTCAGAGGAGTTCGGCGTAGCAGGGGTTTCTCAAGCATCGGTTACTCCATGGGATGGTGACCGCGGCCCTGGTCTGAACGCCAGGCCGCTGATATCGCGCGACCCATTATCGTCCACTGTGCTGCCGCGTGGGTCAAGTCATACTAGTCCCCGGGGGTCGCATCCAGATGCTCTTGCTCGGAATCCCGTCGCCGTTCGTTACCGTTGAGGAAGCCGCTGCGGCCGGCAATCATCAACTGGCCCGCCACGCCGGGCAGTTACGGGCGGGTGCTCGCGGGATGAGTGCCCCGAGCGTACGGGCGCGGTCCCTAGTGACGGGTCACCGACGGTTGGCCGCCCGGCCCCGAGGTCGGCGGGGCTATGGCATCACATTCGGCGTCGAACCGACGTTGGAGGATCGCACGACAGGCCGATGAGCAGCAGGGAAGCACCGCAAAGACCCCGCAGGCCCAGTGTTGAAGGCGATCCAATGGCCCCAGCGGGCCACCGCAGGCCGGACAGCGGCCCGCGTCCCGGGGCTGATAGTGACCGCAAAAGTGGGGCATCACCTCCCCGAACCGACCGTAACGGCGGTACAGGTGCCAGGGGAATCCCGGCGTCGGACAGCGGCATTGGCCGGGGCACGGGGTCCCGGTGCCCATGTCGCCCCATCCGTGACTGTCGTGAAGGCAGTTGCAGCAGGCCTCTCGCTCCATTGCTTTCTTCCTCCGCTCGATGCGCGCAAAAGATGCCCGCAGCATCGAACACGAGGGACCAAAATTCTGTGCACCGCGTCACACATTCGACCACCGCAGGTCGCAGTTCAGGCCGACAACGCGCTCGGGCTGATCGCGACCGGTGCCTGGTGAAAGGGGGCAGCAGCGACCGCGCTGTCGCTGTCGCCGCTGAAAATGTCGCTGTCGCCGCTGAAAAATTCCGAAGCGCTCAGATACGCCGGGCTGGTCGCGGCGATGGCCGCGAAGGAGGCCAAGGTCTCTCGCATTCCCAGGTCTGCTTGCTCGACATCATAGCGAAACGGAATCCGCGTCCCGCGGTGCTCGATCTCACGACCGACGCGGGTCAACGCAATCCCAAACCGGGTCAACACCCGGGACAAGGCCGCGGTGACAATGAAATAGCAGTAGCGGATATCGGGGCTCCACGCGAGACTCGCGCGCAACAGCCGCAGGAATACATCGTTATCGAATTGTCTGAACAGTGCGCCGTAGCCGTCACTCGCGGATTGCCCCGCGGGCTGATACCACCCGTATTGCTCGGCCTGGACCGTCTGACGGTAATCTTTGAGGATGCACAGGCGGGAGAATTCCACCGCGTGGGGCCGCCGCTCAGCGAGCCCGCGCAGCGGAGTGCCGACGAGTTCCTCACTCGGCAGCCTGGTGCGGGAGGCATCCACCAACCGCATGGCCCCGGCGCATTGCCGCTGCTGCCGATCCCAGACAATGAAATGCCGGGCGTAGGGGTCATACCGGTCATGCTCCGCCTGCATTGGAAAGGCGTCTGGATTTTCAAAGCCGGTGTCCTCGCAAAACACCTTGAACCGCACCTGATGATGGAGCCTGCGGGCCGCCGCCGTGTCCGCGAGAATGCAGACGAACCGGTCAAAGACGGGGAGTTGCTCACCACAGCGTGGCGACGCGAAAGTGATGGGTGTCATCATTTGAAACCTCGGTTCTTCTGATCGGGTGATATACGGCGTATTATGGTTCCACGCGAGCGCGATGGAATTGCAGAAAAATACGTTAGCTTCCGCGCGCAGTCGTCAGTGTCGTAAAACCGACGGTGACAAAATAGTCGCAAATGCCATGGGCCCCGTTACCCGCTAACCCGAGGGATATTATAGTTATAAATCAGTCACTTACGAAAACACAGACGCAGGTGACCAACCCTATGATGCCACATATATTCATATTTTTCAAGTGATTTTAGCCTACACCTAAACTTTTATATAGGGAAAGCTTGGTAACTTGTTAGGAAACAGTTCCTAGACCTTGGCGCGGTCGGCCAGGGGTTCGCGCAGGGCCGCCCGCGCCTGGCGAATCATCTGCTGGGTTGTTGGCCAGTCAACACACGCGTCGGTGATGGAGCAGCCATAGCGCAGTTGCGATATGTCGGCCGGTATCGGTTGATTTCCAGCCTCGATGAAACTCTCGATCATCACGCCGATGATCGAGCGGCTTCCGCCCCGAATCTGATTGACACAATCCTGCATGACCAACGGTTGGAGCTCCGGCCGTTTGGAGCTGTTGGCGTGGGAGCAGTCAATGACCAGGTTGGCCGGCAACTTGGCCTTGACCAGCGCCTGTTCCGCCATGGCGACACTGACGGTGTCGTAGTTGGGTCTGGTCCCGCCGCCGCGCAGCACCAGGTGCCCGTAGCGATTGCCGCGGGTGCGTACGATACTCGACTGACCCTGGGCATTGATGCCCAGAAAGCTATGGGGCCGGGACGCGGAGACAATTGCATTGATCGCATTGTCGATGCAGCCATCGGTGCCGTTCTTGAAGCCCACCGGGGTCGAGAGGCCGGAGGACATCTCCCGGTGGGTCTGTGATTCGGAGGTACGTGCGCCGATCGCGGTCCAGGAGATCAGGTCTCCGAGATACTGGGGGGTGATGGGGTCGAGCGCCTCGGTGGCGGCGGGTAATCCGAGTTCGGTCACGGCCAGTAAGAAGCGCCGCGCCCGCTCCATCCCCTCGGCGATGCGAAAGGTATCATTCAGGTCGGGATCGTTGATGAAACCCTTCCACCCGGTGGTCGTGCGGGGCTTTTCAAAGTATACCCGGATGACCAGGACCAGGGTGTCGGCCACCTCGTCGGCCAGGCCCTTCAGGCGCTGCGCATAGTCGAGACCGGCGACCGGGTCGTGGATGGAACAGGGGCCGACGATGACAAAAAGGCGCGGGTCGCGTCTGTCCAGGATGGCTTCCAGGGTGGCGCGGCCCGTCACGACGGTCGCCGCGGCCCGTTCGGTTATGGGCGCGGCACCCAGGATCTCGCGCGGGGACGGCATGGGGTCGAAGGCGATGACATTCAGGTTTTCAGTGTGTTGCATAGGTGACCACGGGATTTCAGGTGCGGCGGGACCGGTCGACTACAGGGTGACAGTTGGCGAACCGTTGCGGCGGTGTAGGCAGATGTCCCAAGAATGCCCGCGATGGCGACCGGACACGAACTGCTAATCTGTCCGAAGCGCTACAGCACACCAGCGTCCCAGAATATCACAACCGGTACATTTTAGCCGACGAACGGTACGAACTGCCGGTGACGGGCCGGATTGTTATCGCTCGGCATTCGCAGGCTGTTACGGGCGGGGCCACTCGGACTTATAGTCCGGCCTTGGCGCGCTCCAAGACTGAAGCCCTGGACTCCAGGCGCTTGGGCTGTGGCGCTTGACTTGACGGCAGTGACGCTCCGGCGGGGGTAGTGCGGGCGCTCCACACGCCGTCTGGTTACTGGCCGCGCAGCGCCCGCTCCTGTGCCCGCCCGCGCGCGCGGGAGCGATCAAGTAGCGCTGATCTTGACGGCACTGGGCGACTGCCCCGTCCGGCCAGGGTTCACGGCCGGCAACGAGGTCTTGGACCGCCACGCGACTGTGATTCCCTAACACCGCTCGCTTGACCGCGCGCCCCGATTCGGTAGAATGCGCGGCTCGCTGAGGGAAGCGGCGGTGTGGGAGGCGCGCGGCAGGGACGACGACGCGTTGCGGTGCAGGGAGGTGGGGCGGTCGCGTTGACACAGTTGTTGCCAGGTCATCCCAGCCCGGTATAATGGTCGGCTCGCTAGGGACCAGCGACGGTTTGCAGGGAGCAAGCCGGGAGGTGCTGAAGGAACGGCGGCGGGGCAGGGTGCTCCGGCGGGGTTGACAGGGT
>NZ_CAIKKU010000862.1 GCF_903828115.1 uncultured Thiodictyon sp.
GTGCCCGCCAGGGCGCAGGCGAGCCCATGTCGGCCGAGGCGCTCGCTCAGGCGGTGGGCCTTGAAGACTGAGCCGCCGCGGCTCGCCGTCTTTCAGCCGGGTTTCATCGAGGATTTGCACTACTGGGTCGCCACAGACCGCCGCACGGCAAAGCGCCTGCTTGAGCTGGTGCAGGCCGTATTACGAGAGCCCTTCGCGGGTATTGGCAAACCGGAGCCGCTGAAATATCTGGGCGGGGATGTCTGGTCGCGCCGCATCACCGCGGAGCACCGCTGCGTCTACCTGGTCAAGCATGACCGCGTCGAGTTTCTTCAAGGGCGATTCCACTACTGACGGCCTGGGAGCGGGGCGTTGAGAGATAAGGGAGATAAGGGGCCTAGCTCTATTGAATTCAGGCCGAATCAAACTCGCCTGCGTCCGGTGGATTGAATTGAGCTTGGCTCCTTTTCGCTCGCGGGCTTGCGCGTCCCGAAAGTTATCGTGGCGCGCCCCTATTTACTCGGCTGGTCTCGAATTCCGGCGGCGGTTTGTCTATTTCTTCCCGGAGCGAATACTGTGGTCTCGCCCCGGCCCCCCTTGGCGCCGATTCCCGCCCAAGATTTCTAGTGGTTATACATCTGTCTTCGTCGCAAAAATGCAGCAGGCCCGCCTTCCAGTATGTCCAGCACGCAACCTTTGGTCGCATCTGCGTCAATGGACCCGCGGTCTTTGGTCTTTCCGTAGTCGTTTTCGCGGAACATGGGAAGAATCAGCTCGGAATCGCCAAGCACAGCGATATTCGCGTTGTGAGTGACGAGAATCACCTGGCGCCGCTCTTTGATTGCGCGCAGGGTGGCGACAATACTGGAAAAGATGAATGCGTTGTCAAGGTCGTCCTCGGGCTGATCGATCACTAGCGGCACATTCGATTCAGCCAGCATAGCAATGGTCAGTAGTATCGTATGACGTTGCCCGTCCGAAAGCTGAAATACCGGGATTTCCTTCAGCGGAGTTGACTTTGTGCGAACCGTGATAATCGGTTTTGGGTGTTTCGCAAGGACCTGAAGCTCAAATAGAATACGCCAATAACAGAGTTTATCGACTATCTTCTCGGCCCACTCCATCGAAATCTTGGTTCTCTCGGCAATCTCCTGGCACTTCCGGTCCAATATTAAGTCGGCAAACTCCGACGGTGCAATGCGACTGCACACGCTTTCGATCAAGCTATCCGAAAAGTACGTTCCATGCATCTTATCTTGCATGAACGATTCAAAATCCGCAGTGATTCCAGCGTCATCGTACTTTACAAATATGGTGTAATCCTTGATTGTCGCGCCGAGATTAGCATTTATTCCTTTAAGCTGCACCTTCCGTCGCGCCGTCATTTCATCCCGAACTTGTTTCAGTTCGGCACGCAGATTTTTCCGTTGCTCCCGGCACTGTTTCAACTCGGTGACGCGCTGCTCGACCTTCGCAATTTGCGTGGCAACCGAAGTTTTCTGCCGAAGCAGCAATTCCAAACCTGGAATGTCCGTAGCGAGACCGCGAGCCTTTAAGTCTGCGAGCTTCTTCGCAACGTCATCACTCATACGCCGGTGGGCGATTTTCAACTCCCCGGCCAGTTGAGTAAGATTTCTTGCACAGGATCTAAGCAAGTCGTTTAGCTCCTGCTCCTTCTTCTTCACCGCCGCATTGTTGGTAGAGATGAGCGCTTCGATTGCCAGAATAGTTTTTTGCGAATCCTGGTCATCCGTGCAGGTTCCGGCTGTCGCCACAATCTGATCCAAGTTGCGCTGAATGCTCGACGAACTCCATCCAATATTATACTCTGTTGCAATTGCCTCGATGGATTCTCGAACGGTTTCTTCCGAGGCTAGCTTACTCTTCGTTCCGATTACTTCCCGCAAATTGCCGTCTTCTGCGACTTTCAGTTTTTTCTCAATTTCCTCAAGGGACTTCTTCTGTGCGGCCAGTTGTGCGAAGGCAGTTTCGAGGGGGTTTAACCGGCTCGCATTTTCACGTAGACCAGTTACAAGCGAATCCTCGGTTTCAAGAAGATCGCGCAGGTTCGTATGACGATCCAGGAACTGCTGAAATAAATCGGGATGTTTAAACGGATCTTCTGCGACTTTAGCAAGCTCGCCTTGCCCGAAATACTCGATACGGAATGCATCGACCGGCACATCGACCACTGATCGATCCTCTTTGGCTTTTACCTCGATATCGCCGCCGCGCGTGCGAACATAGCGGTAAAGGATACCATTTGCGTCCTCGCAGAACACCGTGACCGAATCGGGACAGTTGTCGTAATCCCCAAATTCGTCATTTAGGCCGAAGGCATATGCAATTGCGCGGATCGCTGTAGATTTCCCGGTCCCGCGTCCACCGATAAAGCAATTGAGGTTGTCGCTGAAGCGGATCCTTTCTTCATGGAGGAAGCCGCCAGTGATTGAAACACCGCAAACGCGCGGAATAGAGTGCGGAACCGAAGCACAGGCACGCACGCGAGCCGTTGGATCGACCAGTGCAACGCGCAAAGAATTGAAACTAAGCTCCGAAAGCTTGATTCTTGTCCATGGCTTGTTTGGATCTTGACGTTCAAATTGTGCCATTGAGTGCGCGTCGGAACCCTGAATATGAGCCAAGTGATGGCGTGCGGAGAGACCCTCCACCGACTCGCGGGCAGCAAAAATCTTTTTGCGCTCGTTTCCGTCTGGCCCCGTCTCATCGTGATCAGAATACCAAACCAAAGCCTCGACTGTATCAGATTCCAGGCCATAAAGCCCGGGACTGATAATGATATCTTTTTTCCAGTTCTGAAAGCCTGGAGCAAAGGCATCGAAGCCTGTCTTGTCCCGATCAATGTGAGCGGCAATGCTGATTCCACCAAGCTTCTCCACCTCGGCAATCGAGTCGGCCATCGACTTGGCGGTCCTGGTATTTTCGGCGCCCATTTCCCCGATCAGATCAAGCCGGGAGAGAACCTTAGTAAGGGCGTCGATGTTGTCTGGTGCAAAGTAGGCGAGAAGATGACCGTGTGCCGTGGTGATTTCGACGCCTGGCAGCACGAGAATCGTGCCAGGGTAATTGTTCTGGGCATGGTCAATTGCTCGTTGCACATTCAAGTTGGAATTGTGGTCCGTTATCGCAATAACGCTCAGACCCTGTCTAGCCGCTGAATCAATAATAGCCTCAGGGGTCATCGTTGGGTCCTTAACATCGTGCGATGCTCCGTAAGAATGGATATGTAAATCGACGCTTTGGAATCGAGCCCCGTTATCGATTGCCTGTATGTCCTTGAACTGAGCCATCGCTTATCTCGCTTTTCATCTATAGACACGATACATTATCGCTAATTGTAAGTCGCGTTCGCCTTGACCAGCCGCGCGGTCAGTGCGATCGTCGGTCATTCCCATTGTGGGGGATAAGGAGCCAGGCTCAATTAAATTTGAAGGCGGAAGAGATTTTAATTGAACCTAGTCCATTATCTTCTTTCACAACCTCTCAGACTACTTGCTCGCTCAGTCGAGCACCTGCGCAATGCTGTCCGCCGTCAGGATACGCTCCGACCAGATCCGCAGGTCGTCGCTGCCGGCGGTCTCCACCCGGCCGCGACAGCGCTGCGCGACGTCCGCGCCGAACCTTTTCTCGATCAGCCACAGGAGCAATGCGGCCTCGCCTTGCCGGACCCCCTGCTCAACCCCCTGCCGGACCCCCTGCTGGCGCCCCCGCTGGAGCCCCCGCCGGAGGCCCTTCTTGATTCCCGCACGTTCGACCGTCGTGATATAGGGCATCTGCTTGCTCGTCTCGAAGTCGTAGAGGTCTTTGCGAAAGGCGGCCTCGGCCTCCGCGGGTAGCCGGATCATCCAGTCGATGACCCGAAACAGCTCCAGGACCGTGCCGCGGTCGTAGCCGCGA
>NZ_CAIKKU010000863.1 GCF_903828115.1 uncultured Thiodictyon sp.
CTCTTGAGCGACGGCCATCCTCGCGCACGATCCAGTTGTTTCAATCCTTGTTCTGGTGGATTGGAGATGGCGGCGATGATGTCCGACCAGGCGTGCGGCCCGCTGCTCTTCGTTTCAATCCTTGTTCTGGTGGATTGGAGATGGCGGCCGGCTGATGGGGGGCGTCATATCTCTATCATCCCGGTGGTTTCAATCCTTGTTCTGGTGGATTGGAGATGGCGGCAGCACCCTGTGCGAAAACATATCTATATCAGGTAGATGCGACGTTCGGCGCGGACCGATTCTTACCCTCTTGAGCAACATCCTAGCCCGTCGGAGCCCGTCTTGAGCCGTCATCGACATCGAAAAGATGTCAATTTTCTTATGAGCATCAGTATCTTGTAGGCGAAGATCGGCTAGACGCAAATATTTTTGTAACAACAGTCTTCGCACCGGATGCGTGACGGGGTCCTTGCCGGTAAGCGACCTGTCTGAATAATATCGAAAATCTGTCCGATCAGCAACTTCGTGCGGGCGATGGACTCAGCGGTTACCGGCACCTCCAGCAACTGGTTGCCATCGCGCACGTAGGCGACGAAACCCCGCGTTACAGGCTGTTGATAAACCTCGCTAATCAGCATCGCGTAGAGCAGAATCTGCGTTTCATGCGTCTTGAACACCGTGTCCCGCGCTTCCGTGTACTTATAGTCCAGCGGTGCCATCGTGCCATCCTTCAGCCACAGCACCTCATCGACGATGCCCCTCAACCGCAGGACCGGCGCTGCCAGGTAGACCTCGATCTCCCGCTTGACCGCGCCGATCTTGCGACGCAGATAATCACGATTTTCAGTCGCGCGGCGCTGGTGGACCTCGCGGCCCTTGAGGACCTTGAAACGACTGTCCTCGTGCTGCGGGATGTTCTGGACGTTCATGAACCAGGTGAAGCGCGGGCAATAAACGTGCTCCAGGACCTCCGATGGCGTGATCATCGGGGAACGCTCGGTATCCAGCGGCCAATCGTTCATAGAAACAACGCCCGCACCTGGTCGGTGACCAGCTTTTTATCGAAGGCCTGGCCGAGCAGAATCACCTTCTTGAAATCCGGCTCGCACATGGGAAAGATATAGACCGAATCCACCTCGTGGTCCACCCACTCATCGATCTGCAGCCGCAATTCATCCAGTCGATTACGCTCGATCGTTCCCAGAAAGACCGATTTCTGGACGCGATACAGCCCGGCCTCCTTGCACAATTTGGCAATTCTGGTGCGTGACTTGTCCACGACGATGTCATAGATTATCCACACCAGCGTCTCGGTCGTCTTCATCGCTCAGTCTCCCGATCCATTCATTTGCCATGCGGTGACAATCGAGTTGTACGGTATCCCGCCGTTTGATATTGCGGTTGCGGTAGCGGATGGTTTCATCGAGGTGTTCGCCGAACCGCTCCATCAGTACGGCCTTACCCTGCTTGTTCAGCGTCAGGCCGTTTTGCAGGGGATCGAACAGGTCCTTGGTGATCTTGCGGGCCGCGAACAGTCCGACCACCGTTTCATCCGCCCAAATCCGATAACACTCGATCAGATCGAAGACCAGTGACTTCTTCTGGTAGTGGTCGGTATGGACGAATCCGACATAGGGATCGAGGCCGGCAATGATGCAGGCACGCTCGACCGTGCTATACAATACGCCATAGGAGTAGTTCAACAGACAATTGAACTCGTCCTTGGCGGGGTTGTGCGAGCGGGCGGCAAACTGGAAACTCTCCGGCAACAGCAGATTCACGGCTTCCCAATAGGTGCGCCCTGCCCTGCCCTCGAACCCCATGATGCTGCCCCGTACCTCGTCGAGGTTGCCGCTGACGCCTGCGAGCGATTCGCGCAGGTCAGACAAGGCCTTGATCTTATCCGTCAGTGCCGCCGACAAGCGCGTGCGGCGCTGGCGCGCCTCACGCAGAAACAGGAGCTGATTTTCGATCTTGCGCGATAACCAGCCAAGCGCCAGGCGCAGCCCTTGTTCGGTGTCGGCCAGGCGCAATTGTTCGCGGCGGATGGCGGTCGTCGATCCCGGCCGACCATGCCAGACACGGCCATACGGCTGTCCGAATTTGTCGAGAAAGACGATATCGATGTTCTTCTCGACGGCCAGTTGAATGGCATCGGTCGAGAGGCTGGCCCCGGTGGTGATGAGGATCGAGCGTACCTTGCGCGCGGATACCTCCTGCTTCTGTTCCTTGATGTTGATCACGAACATTTCGCCCTGGCGGTGCAGATAGGTCCCGAAGGTGGTGAGAATCAGATCCATTGTCGTGCCTCAGTCAGTGGGCTGGACGGGCGTGCCGCCGAGTGGTGCGCGGACGTTGCGCCGGTCCCGCTGTCGGCGGGCCCGCCGGCAGCGGGAATGATGGAACACCGAGTTGTCAAAGATCCGGGCGCGCTAGCACCGCAACCAACCAAAGCCATGACTGACGGCATGTCCGAACGAAAATCCATCCGGCAGTGCGGCGTTCGTGGCGACTTCTCCGGTCAGGCCGAGGAGTTTCTCCCCCTTGTAATGGCAGGGGCAGGGCTTAAGGTCGGCAAGCGTCGCGTACAAGCGCTCGGGGAATGTGACATCCAGGCCGCGCATGGCGATCAGCAGATTTGCGACGAGGAGCCGCTCACGCTCACTGCGTTGTTCCGCTTCATTCATTGTGTGATAGCGGCGATAGTTTTCCTGATTGAGCAACAGGACGGGCGTCGCCAGTCGGTAATGACCCAGCCGCTCACCGACGCCGAATCGTCCCTGGGTCAGGGTCAAGGCGGCATCGGCGACCACCACCGCGTCCTCACCGAGCAACAGATTCAACTCCAGCCAGGGTAGCGCCAGCAGCCGCTCGGCGGCCTCGCCCCAACCGACCACCAGTCCCCGCCCGTGGCGCCACCGGTACTGCACGCGAGGATAGCGGTACAGCGCTTTTCCTGTCAACAGGTCGTGCTGGTGAAACAGGTCATCGCCGCGAAAGGCGTTGGCCAGGGCGCCGCGCAGTTGTTTGGTGCGCCCCTGCGGGCCGCCGTTCAGGTCGCGGTCCCATCGCAGTTCGACTTCGGCGAAGGGGATGCTGGCTAGAAGATGCATGTGGCACTCTCTGCGGGCAGGCCGATGAAGCCCGCTGCGCGATCATAGGTTTGCGGACCGGTCGTGATCCGGTTGACGTCGTCGCGGTCAAGCCCATGCGCGGCTTGTGCCTGGATCTGAATGACCCGTTCATAGAAGGCACGCTTGAAAGGCCGAAACCGCTTGTCCTGCTCCGCCGGGGTCAGTGCGGGATCATCCCGCACGGCGCGATAGCGCTCCCACAGTGCCGCGTCCGGGGGCTTGCGGACCACGAACAGCGAGACCGTCGGACGCTCCTCGATCAATTGGAAGGCCCGTTCGACGCCGATCAGATCGCCCCGCGCCAGTTGCTCATCGACACGCTCCTGGTCCTGCCGCGCCCGACAGCCGCGAAAATAGCGCTGACTCAGATCCAGAAAGTCGCATTCATCCCAGGTGTCCACCGTGCCCAGGGTTTCTTGCGTGACCTCGATCAAGGCGCTGTCGTAGACCCGTCGCCAGAGGGATTCCCCGGTGCTGCCATCGGGTTTCGCGGCCTGCAGGTGCCAGAGGTGCACCTCGCCCGGCACCGCGCCGGCTTCGCCGTGGCGGTTGCAGCGCCCGGAGGCCTGGATGATGGAGTCGAGCGGGGCCAGGTCACGGTGCACGACCGGGAAGCTGAAATCGACACCGGCCTCGACCAATTGGGTGGCGACTGCAATGACCGGTTGGCCCTGTCGCAACAGGCGTTGGATCAGCCTGATCCGCACCCGGCGGTCGTGCGGGGTCAGGTCGGTGGAGAGTGCGACCAGGGGGCGCCCCGGGAAGGCCGCGCGCAGGGCCTCGAACAGGATGCGGACCGCCCGGCGCCGATTGACGATGACGAGCGCGGCTTGTTCATGCCGTTTCAACCCGATGGTCAACTGCGCGGCGAACGCCTCCAGTTGGAGGGGTTCACGGTGGTGCGCGTGTAGCCGGGTGCGGGTCAGGGCGCGGAAATGCACGTCATGATCCGGGAGCAGTTCCACGGCGTCGCCCGGCTGGAAGATGAGTGGTCGGGTCGCGGTCAGGAGCACAAAGCGGGTGCCGAGGGTCCGCGCGGCGGCCATGAACAACTGGCGCAAGGCCTCCCAATAACGAAGGGGCAGTGCCTGCACCTCGTCCAACAGGACCAGCGCCCCGGTCAACTGCCCTGCCCGCTTGAGATTGGCGTTACGGGGGCTGAGCAGTGAGTGCAGCAGTTGGTGGAAGGTGGTCACGACCAACTCACTCTGCCAGGTCTCGGTGAGCAACTGGCCGGCGCCGTCCGCCTGATATTCGGCGTCCTCGGAGCGGAACAGGGCTTCCGTCAGGTGATGGTGCTTGAGCAGCAGGTCTTCGCGGTCGGGCAGGTGATTGCTCCGCAACACGGCGCGGAACACCGCGTGGTTCTGGTCGATGACCGAGGTGAAGGGCAGACAATAGATGATGCGCGGGGCGCTGCCGCAGCGTTCTTCCAGGCGGGTCCGCGCCTGCAAGGCGGCATGGAGGACGGTCAAGGTCTTGCCGGCGCCGGTCGGCGCGGTGAGGGTCAGCAGGGGGCTATCGAGATGGGCGAGCCAGGTCCGCGTGACCGTGTCGGCAATGCGTTCACGGCGCTGATCCAGGGTAGAACCGGCGTCCGGCTTCGCGAGGCAATCAGGAGTGTCGCCCCACAGCCGTTGCTTATGCACCGTCACCGCCGCCGCGGGCAGCGCCTGGCGGTCGATCTGCGCGCCTTGTAAGGCGGCATCGGTCTTGTCCACCGCCAGCAAGGCCCCGAAGCCCGCCAGCATGGCAAGCGCCTCGTCGACCGGACCGAAGGCCTTGCGCAGTTTCGAGCCGAGGGTCTGGCGGTCGCGCAAGCGCGCCTCGATGCTCGCCAGGGTCAGGGGTTCGGGTGTCCCGCACAGCCCCTGGTCGGGGAGACGCGCGGCAACCTCAATCAGCCACTGATGGATGCCCGGCAGGTCCATGGCAGCGAGTTGTGTGCGCAGCGGGCAGTCCAGTTCGCCCCATTCGGCGCGGACCTGCTCCAAGAGCATCGGCCACTCCTGGAACGTCAGGGCCCCGTGATGGCGGCGTACCGCGATGAAGGCGGCCAGGCGCTGCCAGAGCGGCCAGTCGAGTCCGGCGGTATACCACCAGAGCAGGAGCGCGCCCGTCTCGGCGTGATGACTGAGTACCGAACGCGGGCCGGCGCGCAGCAGGTACTCCTGAAACCAGGGCGTAGCCTTGCCGAGGTCATGAAAGAGCCCGGCGACCAGGGCGATGGCGCGGATCTCGGCGCGCGCCGTCGGGGCGATAGCGGCGGCGGCCCGTTGCGCGACCCGCTCCAGGTGGGCCGGCAAGGGATCGCCCGGATGGGCAAAGTTCTCAGAGAAAGGCAACGCGGTCGGGACCGATGGCATGGAGGACTCCGGTGCCGCCCTGGCCGCGGATCGGTTGCCCGTCTTCGGCCAGGACGATTTCCTGATAGCGATGCACGATGCGCGCGCCGTCCATCACGGCGGGGACGCGCAGGCGGTGATAGCGTCGGCCTTCCTCGTAATGCACCTGGAGGCCGTCGCTCAGCGGCACCGCCGTGGTTGCCTGCCATTGCCCGTCCTGCAAGACCAGCGCCGGCCACTCACCGACCCAGGTCAGATCGGCCAGACAGGGCGCGAGCCCGAGCGCGACCGTGTAGGCGGTGCGGCCCGTGCGCAACCGCTCGGCCAGTTCGTCGGCCACCGGCTCGGCCAGCCCGGCGACGTAGATCCGAAACTGCGGATTACGCAGGAACTCGAACGGTACCTGGGTGTGTGTGTTCTGTCCGGCCAGCGGACGGAAAAACCCATCCGTGCCCGTCTTGGTTTGCAGCAGATTGAGCGCCGCCCGGAACACCCGCAGCGGGGCGCGCAGCCCTACACCGATACGCACCCGATCCCAGCCGAGACGCTGGTGATAGGCGTCCTTGCCGTAGCCGAGCACGGCGCCCAGCATCCCCAAGACCGCCGGTGGCGGCGGCAGTGGATAGCTCACCGGGCTCATCGGCGAATAGGGCTTCTTGAACTGCCCGTATTCACCGGCGATGTCGAAGACCAGAGCCCGCATGGCTACAGGTCCAGCGAACTGACCGCCAACCCGGCGGCCCCGGCCAGTTCGGCGAACAGCCCTTCCTGGGCGCCGGATTGGCAGCGCAGTCGCGGGTCCTGCATCACCCGCAGACCGGTCAGGGCCGGGTAGTCGCGCAGGGCGGTCAGCAGTTCGCCGACCTCGAGCCGAAAATCACGGGTCGAGCGCAGTGCGGTGTCTTCCACCGTCTTGCCGGCCAGGCTGACGCGGCGCGGCAGGGCGCCCAGCCGGTAGCCGGGGCGATAGTCGGCGGCGACCAGGAGCAGTGGATCATGGCCGATCTTGGAATGGGTGTTGAGTGCCGCGGTGCCGCGCCACAGTCCTTGCAGCAGGAGGTCGAGATCGACCTCACTGAGCCCGGTCGTCTGCGCGGCGGTTTCGTTGGCGACCCCGTAGGCGGCGATCAGGGCATAGGGGAGCAGCCAGCGTTCGGCGAAGGATTTCTGGTTGCCCTTGTCGCTGCCGGCGTAGGCGGCGGTCTGTTGCACCAGGGTCGGACTGACGCGATGCAGCGAGCGGTTGAAGGCCGAGAACTGCACCGGGCCGGTCAGTTGCAGCGAGGGTTCGTTCTTGCCCAGCGGGAGGGTGGCACCGAACAGACGCGCGTCGATGCAGCCGCGCAGGACCGCGGCTTCCAGGGCCTGGCGCTTGGCCTCACCCTTCTTACCCTTGGCCGCTTCGGTCAGAAACTGCTCGGCGCGATCCTTGCCTTCGGAAAGATAGCCGTCGGCCTTGAGGGTGTCGCGGATCAGTACCTCGCGGCCGGCGGCCAGGCGTTTCTCCGCGTCCGGTTCCAGGCTCAGGAACCAATCGCGCACGGTACGTTTGATGCGTACATCGCTGATCGTGGCCTCGCCGGTCTCGGGATCGGTGCGCGGGCGGTTCTCATCGAGCGGGTCGCCGTTGGGATTGCAGTCTTTGGCCTCGTAGATAAAAAGAATTTCGCAGCGGTTGGTGATTGCGGTCATTCGGTGTGCTCCTGAAGAATTACTGCACGTCGTTGATTTCAGTCGTCGATTGCTACAGGTTCCGGTTCGCCCGCGCCCGCGACCGCGCCCGCGGTGGTCTTGTCGAGCTGCCCGATTCGGTAGGCCAGGCTGTAACCGATGGTGAAGGCGAAGGTGGCCTCCTCGTCGCCGATCGCCCAGTTCTCCGCACAGGCGACCCAGGCGTTTGCCAGGTCCGGGTCCAGCCCGGTGATGACATAGCCGAGCTTGCCGTATTGGGCCAGTTTGCCGTGACCCTCGCGATAGAGTCGTTGCAACTGCTGGCGACTCAACAAACGCCCGATGAATTTCTTGGTAAATGGATCGGCACCGCGCACCTGACGCTGCACCGAGGCCACCTGCGAGGCGTAGCAGCCGGTCAGAAAGGCGACGATCAGTTCCGGTCGGCGGAAGAAATCGACATGCTCTTGGACGTAACGTCCATAAGGGCTGTTGGGAATAACGTCGGACATGGCGGGATGCTCCATGACGGGATCGGGAACGATGAGGCGGGTCAAACGGGCGTAGCGGTAGAGGCCCCAGGCCTGGAGCGTCATCCAGTGCAGGAACTTGGGCTCACGCTTGCCGGTACTGAGCAGTTTGGCAACCAGGCAGTGCAGAAAGTGGCTCAAGTTCACCGCCTGTCCGTCAAAGAGCGCCGCCAGCCAGGCGCGCAGGGTGTCCTCGCTGCTCTTGTCGCTGGCGCTGGAAAAATTCTTGAACGTCAGTGCGTTGATATGAATCTGCTTGATTTCAGCCTTGCCCTCGGTGGTCAAATCGGCGGCATTGGCAATCGTGCGGATCGCTTGCTGCAGCAGGCGCAGGCGGCTCGGCAGGAGTTGTTGCACTTCGGCCTGCACGCGCCACGCAGCGTTTTGTTGCTTGAAGAAGATCACAGCGAAGGCCAGTTGGTCGCCAAAACCGGCAAATTCATCGCTCAGGGCCAGTTCGTCGGCAAGCAAATCGCGCGCCTTGCCCAATTGATAGCGGTCGGGACGCTGACCCAGGCGGGCGCGCAGTTCTTCCCGCACCTCGGGGTTGTTGCTGTAGGGCAAAATCAGATAATTCTGCCCCGCCATGCTGCTGGACAGGTTCGCCTCGGCGAAGGTGAAGGTCTCGGCGATGGACAGGGCACAGTCACCGCACACGGGAAAATTGCGATGCGCCTTGGCGGCCTGAAATCCGCCCGCGATGGCGCCCGGATTGTTGAGGTTGTAGCAGGCCACGACCGCGTAGTTGCCGTATACCCTGACTGCCGTGCGCCCGCAGATCGCGCAACTGCTGTCGGCACGCTCCCCGCCCTTGTCGGCGAAGGCGGCCAAGGCCCGCTCGACCAGGAATGCACGGGTCTGCGGCCAGGCGTAAACCGGTTGCATCTGGTCATCGGCCCAGTAGACATAACCACGATGCTCCTTGCCATCGATGCCGGCATCTTTTTGCCGCGCTTCGACCTCGGCCCAAATCGCCGTTTGCGCCTCGTTGAAGCAGACGAGGCTGTCGACCAGCCACTGGCGCTTGTCACCCGGCAGGCTGGAATTGCCAGCGAGTTCCTTGACCGCGCCGGCCAGACGGTTTGCGGTGTTGCCGGCCAGTTTGCAGCATGGGGTAAAGTCGGTCCCGTTGGGCGGCCCGGAGCGGTAGACCACTGCCTGATTGCCCATGAAGGTCCTCACCCCGCACCACTCGCCGCCGGGACCAAAGCACAACGCCAGCCCCCGGTCGTAATTCGCGGGCATCCCTTCGTTCAGCCGCTCCCAGGCTAGCCGCTCGGGCAGGCATAGGCTCAGTTCGTAAAGACGTTGAAACATTCGCTGCGATCCTCCGAAACCAGGCCACCATTCCAACATAACGGACGCTGTTTGTCCGAAAAAAAATCCCCGCATGGTACCTTGGCGCCGGCCTTGATCATTGTTCCGGCCGCCCCGGGCCGGAGTCCAAGGCTTCAGGCTTGGATGTACAGGACCAAGGCTGAAGCCTTGGACTCCAGAAGGTGGCCGCTGGCCGGAAAGATGATCAAGGCTTTGGCGCCATCCGGGCGACGATGTGATCACCCGCGCGGTCGGGTTAGCGTGGCTTGTCGTGCCGTCCACCAGTCCAGGGCAGCAAGAGCGCACGCGTCGCGGCGGTCTTGATCATCGCGGCGGCCACCCTGCTGGACGGGAGGACGGAAGTTCGCTGGTCCGCGCATCGGACCCTACGGGCGGGGCGGCCGGGTCCGCTGTGCCGACCGCAGACCTCGCCGTTGGCTGATGGGCCGGGATGGTGATGAACGCTCGTCGCGGCTGAAGCCGCTCCCACAGTGGTTTCACCCGTCACCCGAATCTGCCTTCGACCAGGAGGTGCAGAAGATGGCTTCCATTCAGATGCGAAAACGAGATCTGGATCGCGGTTTCAGTCATGGTCCGCTGCTGAGTTCCAGCCAGACTCTTGGGGAGGGCTGGCAGTGCGGCGATCCGGATGGACTTGGTGGTTAGGCGGCCTGGGGGTCGCCCTGGTCCTGGCCCTCTCGGCGGCCGGCGCGCGGGCGTCGGTACCCGGGGAGACGGCGTCAGTACCGTCCGGATGGCGTTCGATGAGACCCAACTCCGCCAGGCGTGGCGCCTGCGCGGCGACATCGCTTCCAACCCCTGCGGACAGTCCTGCAACGGAGCAAGGTCCTGCCCGCCTCAGTCGGTCGAGAAGCTCCAGCCGCGCCGGTGTGATGTCGGCGAACGGGGACCGCTCTCGGAAAGCTGACCTTAGGTCCAGCCTCGGCTTGCCGCATCTGACGTATGTTGTGCTCCGGAGAGATGATTCTCTTAGGAAACGGCATCTGGCCAATGATCGCCAAGCACCTGCCCGGCGGAAAAGGGACAAACCTCAGGAAATACGCTTTCGTCCAGGCCGGTTTCACCAGCGGCCTGCAGGATGGCTCGCGCATAGGCATCGCTCAGGAACTCTTCGAAGCGTGCACGCAGACTGGGGTTCTGGTGCAGCAGCGCTGCGACATCGAAACGCTGAATCTTGATGGTCAGACGCCAACTGTTGCCGCGTCGCTGCGGCTGGTACTGCCATTTCAGCAGATGCGCCAGCAGAATGCCCAGGCGGCTGACGAGTTCGCGGCGTTCACGCGCGCTCATGCCTTCCAGTTCCTCCGATAGATGCTCGACATCCAACTCGCTACCGCGGCCTTGGCGGCACAGCTCGGCCTGTTCTTGTGCCCATTGCGCGAAATCGGCCTCGTAAAGATTGTTCATCGGAATTACCACATGCATTAAGCTCGCTAGCCGCCGCGCATGGCGATCGGCAGATTCGCGACGGGAGCCGTTCACTCTGACGACACTGTACACAAGGATAGCGGTACGGTGCTTTTTCTGTCAACAGGTCGTGCTGGTGAGTCGCGGCGGCCGCGATCATGACTGCGGCCATCCGACTGGGCGGGAGGTCGCTGGTCCGCA
>NZ_CAIKKU010000864.1 GCF_903828115.1 uncultured Thiodictyon sp.
CGTTGTCGTTGTCGTAATCGAGGTTATCGTAGTGCCCCGGATTCTCTCGCAGCCGAAAGTGCATCGCTTCTCCGATTACGACAACGACAACGACAACGATTGCGTTTAACTGGTTCTTGACTCGTTACTATTGCGCCGCACCAGCGACACCCGACCCCGCTCCCGCCGCTGGCGCCGCCACCCCCGGCGCCCTGGGGATGGCCGGGGCGAAGGGCCCCTTGCCGCGCACCGGTGCCGGGGCCTCGCGGGCGGCCTCGTCGACCCAGCCGCCGCCCATGGCCTGGTAGATGCTGACCAGCGCGATCAGACTGGCGGCGCGGGTGGCCGCCAGGTTCAGCTCGGCGGGAAAGAGTTGCTGATCGGCCTGGAGCACGGTCGAATAGGGGGCATAGCCGCCGTTGAACTGGAGCTTGGCCAGGCGCGCATAGTCGCTCAAGGCCTGGACCAGCCGCTGCTGGGTCGTCACCTCGGCGGTCAGCTTCTCCCGGCCGACGAGCGCATTGGAGACGTCGGCAAAGGCGCCCACGATGACCCGCTGGTAGTTGTTCAGGGCCGCCTGCTGGAGTGCCACGGCCTGCGCGACCTGACCGCTGACCGCCCCGGCGGTGAAGATGGGTCCGGCCAGGGTCCCGGCGAAGCTCCAGGTGTTGGCCGGTCCGCTGAAGAGGTTGGCGAGTTGGGCGCTGTTGGTGCCCAGGGCGCCGGTCAGGGAGATGGTCGGGAAGTACAGTGCGCGGGCCGCGCCGATCCGGGCATTGGCGGCGATCAATTGCTGCTCCGCCTCCAGGATGTCCGGCCGGCGGGCCAGCAGGTCCGACGGGACCCCGGCCGGGACGGCGGGCGCCGCCAGGGTCTCGACGGGCAGGCCGCGCGGGATAGGCCCCGGGTTGCGCCCCAGGAGCACGCCGATTCCATTCTCGGTCTGGGCGATCTTGCGTTCCAGGAGCGGGATCTGGGCGCTGGCGGTCTCGTACTGGGACTTGGCCTGGGCGACCGTCATCTCCGAGACCTGTCCGTATTTGAACTGGGCCTCGAACAGGCGCAGGGATTCGCCATAGGCGGCCTGGGTCTGTTTCGACAGGGCGAGCTGGGAGTCGAGCCCGCGCAACTGGATGTAGCCGCTCGCCACCGTCCCCACCAGTGACAGGATGACACCGCGTCTGGCCTCCTCGGTGGCGAGCAGGTTGGCCCGCGCCGCCTCGGTCTGACGGCGGATGCGGCCCCACAGGTCGATCTCCCAGGAGGCCCCGGCGAGTACCTGGAAGTTGTCCGCCGGGTTCGCGAAGCTGCCCGGGATGGTGGTGGCGGTGTCCTCGGAGACGCGCGCTCGCTCGCCCACGCCGTTGTAGGTCAGTTGCGGAAAGAGCGGTGCGCGGGCCTGGCTCAGGACCCCGGCGGCGGCCTCCACGTTGGCCGCGGCGATCTTGACGTTCCAATTGTGGGCCAGGGCCTGACTGATCAGGTCATCCAGGACCGGGTCGTTGAAGCCCCGCCACCAACGGGTGTTGGCGGTCTCCTGTACCTCGCGGAACTGGAAGCGGTACTGCGCCGGGGTATCGACCTTGGGCCGGACATAGTCGGGGCCGACCATGCAGCCGGCGAGCAGAACCGCCAGCGTCATGGTCACGACCAGTCCGGTCGGTACGGCCAGCGGCGCGCGGTCCGCACAGCGGACC
>NZ_CAIKKU010000865.1 GCF_903828115.1 uncultured Thiodictyon sp.
CATGTACAACCCAACCTGCTGTCTAGTGATGCGTTTACCCGACATCTGCGCGCCTTCCCGCGGCAAAAAAATGTCCGGCAGCTTACCTCTGACCGGCCAAGATAGTTGTCACTGACCGGTCAAGATAATTGTCACTAAACAACGCGCGGCGCGCGAGCCATGGTTGCTCGTCGCAGCGACCGCTTTGGCCTCTTGGGCGCCGAAGAAGGTGGCGAAGCTGTATCGCCAGCGGATGCAAATCGAGGAGAGCTTCCGCGATATGAAGAGTCAGCACTTCGGCGAGGGACTGGAATGCAGCCGCTCGGACGGCGTCGGTCGCTTTACCGTGCTGGTGCTGATTGCCTCGCTGGCGGCGTTTCTCTTATGGCTGCTCGGTACGGCGGCCGAACGTCTGGAATTGCACCAGCGGCTGCGTCCCGGATCCCGCAAACGCCGCGCCTATTCGCGGCTGTTTCTCGCGCGCCTGTTATTGGTGCTCGATAGCTGTCGCCACCTGCTGGAAGATCTGTTCGCGGCCGTGGGCGACGCCAGCGAGTGGGTGGCAGCCGACCACGACGCATTGCTCGGGGCCTGACGCGGAGCGGCGGAATTTGTGGGGATACCTCAGGGACAGACCACGGTTTACCGTGAAAGTCGCGTAGCGCCGCACGTTACCGCAGCGTCTCAGCGCGGCCGGAGGCCGCTCCCACGCATGCCTTTCATCGTCCCGGGTGGCTGGTCTTCCTGTTATGGCCGTTAGCCAATCAGAGAAATCGTGGTCTGTCCCCGGTTTCTGTCAGAGAAATCGTGGTCTGTCCCCGGTTTCTGTCCCCGGTTTCTCTTCCGGTTTCTCTGCCGGTTTCTCTGTCCCCGGTTTCTCTGTCCCCGGTTTCTCTACGAACGGCCACGCGAGTGGCCCCTCAAGCCCTCCTAATCTGTAGTGCCCCAGCCAAAATGCAAGACCTGCGCTTGCTCCGGGACGATGCGCACGGCGACACCACTATTACCGCTTTCGTGCCGCCGCCGTTCTTGGCGACGTGGACATCAGAGCAGACAAAAACGCCCGATCTTCGACGAGAACTCGTACGCCATTCGCAAGGGCTTTATCAAGCGCGGCTTTGGCGTTTTCGCCCGAGGCGAGCTGTATATTCGGTTCGGTACCTTGAACCATGATCTGCCGTGAATATAGCGAGTCGCCCTTCTTCGATACCACAGTAACCGCCATATTGAGATCGGCAACTGCGTCACCGGCGAAGAAGCCGATTTTGAAATCACTGTAGAAGCGCGTTAGGTCTGCAGCGATACGAACAAGCGCACCATCCGCATCAAACTGAAAGCCCCTTGCACGAAGCTCGTCCTCTATAGCCTTGCGCAGAGTCGCGGCGACATCGTCAGTGGCGATAATTGGCGCCATCTCCATTCCGTATCCGTTCTTCTTAACACTAACCTTACTCTTGTCTTGCCGCAGGTCAGTCACTTTAACATTGACTGATACACCGCTGGCACCGGGGATCTGAGTGAAACCCTGCTGCTGCTTGTACTGAAGTTCAATCTTTTCAGTTGTCAGAGCACACCCCGAGAGACTGACAGCAGCCACACACAGTGCGATACCAAAACATCTCTTGGTCACGATCTTCTTCTCCGGATCAAGTGAAATGGTGGCGCCTGAGCGCCTTAGTCGCAAGGACGCCGGTTGCTCGACAATACATTCATAAGTATACGGCTGTTGCCAGCCTGCCAGGATGATCCATGCTCGGCGACTCCACCCGTGCCCACGCCGTTTCCAGGTTCATCACCTTTACGTGTCCAATTTGAACACCCCGGCCGCGATGGCTAAGCTTCGGCCCTTTTCTTACATTGCCGCAGTGATGAGCACTGATAGGTCCCCCCGCCCCTAACTGTCCTGTCGTCTTAGACAGAAGGCCGTGTTGGGCGAATTAGACAGATTCTGTCGTTTCTGCACTGCAACCGTCCGGGCACCGCCCCCTGCGCGCCCGCCCCCGTGTAGTTCCGACTGAGGTTAGTCCAGGATCTTCAACCCGTCAACCCACGAGGAGAGATTTCCCACGTTGCTGGACCGCTTGGGCAAAACACATTTGCGAGATGAGGGGCCCCGCCAAGGTCGATGCCTGCATTGCGGAGCTACTCCCACTGCGGCCGTCAAGCCACCGACCAAGGCCCCGCCCCTCAAGGCACCGACTGGGCACTCGACCCAAGTGGCCGGAGATCGACGGATCGAGTACGGTGCCGACGTCGCTACCGCACGCATCCGCCGCCCCCTCAGGCCAACCAGATACGCTCCAACGCGCCCCTGGAGACATTGCCGCAGCGGTCCTCGGCCTCGATGTAATAGCGCACATCACCGACCCCGACCGGCAGCTCGGCGGTGAAATAGTGCGCCGTCACCCGCGCGCCGGTATGGGAGTGATAGGGCCCCTGGTTCTGCATAGTGAGGCGGCGTTCTCCGTCTGCTGTGCGCAGCACCAGTTCGACCCGTTTCAAACCGGAACAATCGGCGACGAAGGTGTGGGCGGTGCCTTGCGCTGGCGCATCGCGCAGACAGCCCTGTCCCCAGCGCTTGCCGCCCGGATTCTCCGGCGTGACCCAGGGCGGGAAGATGGTGGGTGCGGCGCCATCGCGGCCGGTGGCGACCAGGGCTTCGATTGCCGGTTTGCTCAGATCGGCGGCCAGGTTGGCCGCGTCGGTGACCTGTTGGTCCCAGATCTGCTGGCCGGTCCAGTACCAGTAGCAACTGGTCTCGGCGGTCAACAGCAGGCGGGTGGCGGCCACCAGTTGCGGATGATCGGGCTCGCAGCATTGCAGCGTATGCACCAGGTCCTGGAAGGCGGTGAGTACGGCCCAGGAGTTGAGATCGGGTGAGTAGGGCTGGTCATAGCGGCTGAACCACTTCATGAATTGCGGGTCGCCATTGTCAGCGCCGGCCCAGGAGCCGGGTTCGATATGGATCACCCGGGCGGGGTCGGGCGGAAAGCGCTGCAGGTAGTCCTCGACGGTGGTGAGCTCGAAGCGGCTGTCCTGGCGCAGCCATTCGACCAGACGGCCGGTGTTGTCCCGGTAATAACTGTCCGCACCGCCGCCGTGATTGTCGCCGTCCGAATGCAGCAGGAAGAAGGGCGGATGGGCGGGGTCGAAGCCGCCGGTCGCGACGATGCGCTCATAGACCTGACCCAGCACGTCCGGATATTGCAGCGCGCCGAAGCCGCCGCGGGCGTCCTCGTTGCCGATGTAGCGTTCGGCCGGAACGGCGACGATCTTGTGCAGTGTGCCGTCCGGGTCCTCATAGCCGACATACTCGGGCCGCAGCAGGCCGGGCGAGATCGGCGAGCCGGCCCAGATGTTGCGCAATTGCAGCCAGTCATCCATCGGCGGATTGACCTGCTCGGCCGCATTGGGCGGCAGCATGCCCTCCGCGAGGCCGGCATAGGGGTAATCGCGACAGGCGCGGGCGCGGTGGATCGAGTCATAGATCACCGCCGTTACCCCGGCCTCCACCAGGGCCGGGATCATGCGCACATGGAAGGCCGTCTCCGGTGGAAACAGGACCCGCGAGGCCTCGACCCCAAAGACCCGCTGGATCAGGTCGCGATGCCAGAGGATCTGGCGCACGATATCCTGGTGCGGGATCAGCGGCATCAGCGGGTGAAAGAAGCCGAAGGCCGAGAAGGCGATGCGCGGGTTGCCCAGTTCGGTGTGCGCCCCGGCCAGCCGGCGCAGCGCCTGGTTCCAGCCGGCGAAGCGCCCGCCGCAGAGTCCCTCCTCGGCGCAGCGATCGAGTTGTTCGATCAGCGAGCCGCTCCAACTGGTCGACAGCCCGGCGTGCGGGAGCCCGCCGTCGATGTATTGCTGCACGGCGGTGGGAATGAAGTCGGTGTAGTTGCCCCCGCGCGAGCCGAAGATCTGGTCCTTCTCGCCGTCCCAGGCAGTGCGGTCAGTCGTATTGTAATACGGCTGGTGCATGTGTTTGTGGATACCGAAATACAGCTTGACCTCGGCGCCATCGCAAAGCGACGCGCGGACCTCTGCCCGCGGGCGCGGCGGATGGATCAGGCGCACCTCGCGACGCTCCTTGATCCAGTCCCCGCCTTGGGCCTGGCCGATGTCGCCGCGGCGACAGCCCTCGACCTGGATGTCGATACGGTCGCCGATGACGGTCCCCGCGGGCACGGCGACCGCATAGGTCCACTCGGCCGGGCCAGCCTGGTCGGCGCGAATGGCGTCGCCGTTGAGCAAGGTCTCCCTTCCTGCCGCGCGCAGGATAATCTGGGGAAAGGGGATCGCGCCGTCCGCGGTGAAGGAAACGGTGAAGGCCGGGTGCTTGCCGCCGGGCTCGCAGTCCAGTTCCAGCGGGCAGTCGATGGCAAGAAAGCGGGTGAAGGTTGTCATCGGTAACCCCTTAGTAACGAGTCAAGAACAAGTTAAACACAACACACTCGTTGTCGTTGTCGTTGTCGTTGTCGTAATCGAAGAAGCGACGCAATTTGGCGCGCGAGAGGATTTGGGGCGCTACGATAACTTCGACAACGACAACGACAACGACAACGACAACGACAACGACGCAACAAGCACCCCTAATGGACTGGTTTAACTCATCAGTGAACCGTTCCTCAGTCAGTCCGGCGACTCGCTCCCCATCTGCCGCTTGGAATTACGGAAGTTGCGGTAGATCAGCGGCGCTGCCGGCCCCGGTCCGGCTGCCGCCGCGTTGATGGCCTGGACTTTCTGCGTCAACTCGGCATGGTGGGGTGACTTGGCACAGACCGGGTCGGCGTTGGCGGGATCACCGGTGAGCAGATAGGCCTGGCAGCGGCAGCCGCCGAAGTCCTTGGCCTGCTCCGGGCAGGTCCGGCACGGCTCCTTCATCCACCCGAAACCGCGGAATTTATTGAAGTCCGGCGACTCGTTCCAGATCCATTCCAGAGCGTGGTCGCGCACGTTGGGGAAGGTGAGGCCCGGCAGCCCGCCGGCGGCGTGGCAGGGGAGCGCGGTGCCGTCCGGGGCGACGGTGAGGAAGATGGCGCCCCAGCCCTTCATGCACGCCTTGGGGCGCTCCTCATAATAGTCCGGGACCACATAGAGTGTCTTCATGCGGCCCTTGAGCTGTTCCTGATAGCGGTGGGCCACGGCCTCGGCATGCTCCACCTGGGCACGGGTCGGGAGCAGTTGGTCCCGGTTCAGCAACGCCCAGCCGTAATACTGGGTGGTCGCCAGCTCCACATAGTCCGCCTTCAGGGCGTGGGCCATGTCCAGGATCTGCTCCACCTGGTCGGTATTGTGGCGGTGCAGGACGAAGCACAGGACCATGGGGTAGCCGTATTGCTTGACCAGGCGCGCCATCTCCAGCTTGTGCTGGAACGAAGCGGTCCCGGCGATGAAGTCGTTGAGCTCCGCGCTGCTCGCCTGGAAGCTGATCTGGATGTGGTCGAGCCCCGCCTCCTTGAAGGCACGGATGCGCGGCTCGTCCATGCCGAGGCCGGAGGTGAGCAGATTGGTATAGAAGCCGAGCGCGTGGGCCGCGGCGATCAACTCCTCCAGGTCCTTGCGCACCAAGGCCTCGCCGCCGGAGAGACCGAGCTGCACGGCGCCCATGGCGCGCGCCTCGCGAAAGACCCTGATCCACTCGTCCGTGCTGAGCTCATTGCGGTAGCGGGCAATATCGAGCGGGTTGGAGCAATAGGGGCATTGCAGCGGGCAGCGATAGGTCAGCTCCGCCAGCAGCCACAGCGGCTTAGGCCGGGGCGTAGTCGA
Source organism: uncultured Thiodictyon sp. (assembly GCF_903828115.1). Lineage (GTDB taxonomy): Bacteria > Pseudomonadota > Gammaproteobacteria > Chromatiales > Chromatiaceae > Thiodictyon. The sequence continues at coordinate 5,746 of NZ_CAIKKU010000865.1, forward strand.
TCCATTGGTTGTCATGGGCTTTATCAAGGAATTGGTAGACGTCATTGCTCAGGGTCGCCGCGTCGGGAAAGCGCCCGGCCAGTTCGCCGATGATCGCCGCCACCGATCGTACCCCGTCGCAGCAGTTGAGGATCTCGCCGGCCGGCCCATTGAGCCGGACCATGCCCTCCGGGTAGAGCAGGACCCGGCACCCCTGGGCCTCCTCCCACTGGAGCCGAAACATCGGCGATAGACGCGGCACGTCGTCCGGACCGATGCCGCCCGGCGCCTGCCGGTCGGGGCTCATGGCCGACCCCCGACGTTGTGATAGGGCGGGCGCTTGGCGATATAGGCGATCCACATGCAGTCCAGCATGGTCCAGAGCACATCGAGCTTGAACTGGAGCACCTCGAGCATACGCTCTTGCTGGGCTCGGGTCCGATAGTAGTCGAGCGTGATCGCGAGCCCGTGCTCCACGTCCCGCCTGGCCTCGGCGAGGCGCTTGCGAAAGTAGGCATAGCCCTTGGGCTCGATCCAGGGATAGTGTTCCGGCCAGGAGTCGAGCCGCGCCTGGTGGATAGTCGGGGCAAAGAGTTCGGTCAGGGATGAACTGGCGGCAACCTCCCAGGGCTGGCGGCGGGCGAAGTCGACATAGGCGTCCACCGCGAACCGCACCCCCGGCAACAGGTGGCGGTGGGACAGCAGGTCGTCACGGGTCAGGCCCACCGCCTCACCGAGTTGCAGCCAGGCCTCGATCCCGCCCTCGTCGCCCTGGGTGCCGTCATGGTCGATGATACGCTGCACCCACAGGCGGCGCGCGTCGCGGTCCGGGCAATTGGCCATGATGGCCGCGTCCTTCAGCGGGATGGCGGTCTGGTAGTAGAAGCGATTGGCCACCCAACCCTGGATCACGGGCTGATCCACCTGGCCCGTGTTCATCAGGACATGGAGTTCATGGTGGATATGGTAATAGCGCTCCTTGTCGCGCAGGCGCTGCTCGAATTCGGCCCTGGTCCAGGGCGCGTCCAGGTCTGTAGTCATCGGTGCTCCGCAATTAGGCGCGGCAAGGCGCTAAGTAACCAGTCAAGAACAAGTCAAACACGACACAATCGTTGTCGTTGTCGTTGTCGTTGTCGTTGTCGTTGTCGTAATCGAAGAAGCGATGAAATTTGGGGTGCGAGAGAAGCCAGGGCGCTACGATAACCTCGATTACGACAACGACGCTGAAAGCAATCCCGAATGGACTTCCCTAAGGGACGTGTTTGACTTATTAGTGAACCGTTCCTAAAGCTCGATGGTCATGCCATCATAGGCTACCTCGATCCCGGCCGCCTCCAAGGCGTGCCGCTCGGGGCTGTCCTCGTCCAGGATCGGATTGGTGTTGTTGATGTGGATCAGGACCTTGCGCGGCCTGGTGAGGCGACCCAGGTGCTCCATGATACCACCGCGGCCGGACTGATCCAGGTGCCCCATGGCGCTGCCGGGCTTGTCGCCGATGCCGGAGCGGATCATCTCGTCGTCGGTCCACAGGGTCCCGTCCACCAGCAGGCAATCGGCCTCCTGCATATAGGTGAGGACCTCATCGTCGATCCGGCCCAGGCCCGGGGCATAGAAGAGGGTCCCGTGGGTGCGTTCGTCACGCACCCGTACCCCGATGTTGTCGCCCGGGACCGTATTGTGACGGTGCGGTGAGTAGGGGGGCGCCTCGCTCTTCAGGGGTACGGCGGTAAAGGTCAGCCCTGTGGCCCCGGGGATGGCGAAGTCGGAGCGGTCGGTCAGGACCTCGTGCCAGTTGACCCCGCGAAAGTGTGCCAGGATATTGAAGATGGGGAAGCCGCTGCTGAGATCCTGCGCGACCGCCGTGGTGCAATAGATATCCCAGGGCGCAGTGTGCTCGCGCAACATCAGCAGGCCCGTGGTATGGTCGATTTGCGCGTCTACCAGCAGGATGGCGCGGATGGCGGTATCGCGCACCTGGCGGCCCGGCTGCAGGGCCGGAAATGACTCCAATTGGGCGCGGATGTCGGGCGAGGCATTGAAAAGAACCCAGTCGCCACCGTCGGCGCTGACCGCGATCGAGGACTGGGTGCGCGGCGTCGCCCGTATGAGTCCGGCACGGACCCCTGAGCAGTTGGGGCAGTTGCAGTTCCATTGCGGGAAGCCGCCGCCGGCACCGGAACCCAGGACGCGGATATGCATAGGCAGACGGCCGGCGGTGCGGTGGGGGATTGACCGGAGTTCGGTACTCGGGGAAGGGCCCCGGGGGTCCCCCGGGGCCAGGTCGTCGCGGGCGATCTACCGGTTGTTGATATACAGGTTGATCTCAAAGCCCAGACGCAGATCTTCGTAAGCGGGGGTTGACCAGGTCATGTCGGCGCTCGCCTCTTGAAAGTTGGTTGGTTGGCTGAAATCCGCGGCCGACCCGAGGGGGGCGACCGACCAAATCCTGCTCCCGGTTGTGAGATGGGGGGCGCGAGGTTGGTTGAACTAGAGATCAGCAAAGGGCGTGCCAGCCGGTTCTGGTCGGGCAAACCCCAGGTCCACGCTTGGTTTCAGCGGCCCCCGCGATCCGTGCGGGAGCGGCGGCGCTGTGCCCTGTGTCAGGGTTGGGACACCCTGCGTCCGGTTGCGACAGGCCTGACCAGGGGCCGGAACCGGCGGCACGCCTGCCGGCCCGCCGACAACAAGCAAGACTTTGACAAGGCGATAGTGTTGGTCTATTTTACTTTGGCATCTCGTCGAAGAACATGATTCAGTGCGCGAATGTCGCGATCGTTGAAGAAATGAAGGGATGATGGAGACGAAGAGCAGAAACGCCCCCCTGAATCGCGTTCGGGGCGCATTGCCGCTGGACGGGGCACTGGCTCCAGGGTTCGAGCGCGTTGCGAGATGCAACGAGTTGTCTTATTTCGATCAATGACTTGGGAGGTATCGTGGTGACTATCGAAAGGCTCATACGCGCCGTCGTGCTTGGTGGCGCCTTACTGTTCACGGCGGCAGCGGCGCAGGCGCTCCCGCGATTGCTGATCGTCGCTGCGGACTCCGATCCGCCGACGGCGCAGATGACGGCGAGCGGTCAGTTCGAGTCCGTTGCCGTGTTTGACGCGATAACGGGCACGCCGACACTCGCCCAGTTGCTGCAGTATGACGTCATCCTCGCATACAGCAATTCGAGTCCGCAGGATCCGGTCGCCCTTGGCAATGTGCTGGCCGATGCCGTCGATGCCGGTCGGGTCGTGACCGTCGCAACCTATGGTATGAGCCAGCCCTGGGCGATCACCGGCCGCATACAGACCGCCGGCTATAACCCCTTGGGCATCGCGACCAACGGACTCGTGAGTGGATCATTGACGGCCGTAGTGCCCACGGACCCAATCTTCAACGGCGTGGCCTTGGGTTCGGTGAGCTATTTCTTTAACAGTAACTTCGCACATCCCACCCTCGTCCCCGGCGCGACGCTGCTCGCCACTGATGGCGCGGGAATCAACATGATCGCCCGTAGCGCCAGCGGACGCGTGACCGGCATGAACCTGTTTCCGAGTGTTGAGACCGAAAATAACGCCGAGTTCTTCAGGCTGGTGGCGAACGTCGTGTCGAGCTCGCGCGGCCCCGTCAGTTCCTCTTCCATTCCTATTCCGACACTCTCCCAGTGGAGCTTGATCCTGATGGCCCTGTCCATCGTCGGTATCGCGGCCTGCTCGCCGCGGCTGCGCGGCGCAGCATGCCTGCTGGCTGCCTGACCTCGCTGAACCCCGGTCGAGCTCAATTCCGTCAAGTTGAGCGCGGCCGGTTCCGACGCGTAAGCAGGGGAGCTAAAGCGGGCGCTCCACGTCCAATATCGAGACGGGACGCGGAGCGCCCGCACGGCGTTCCCACGCTGGAGCGTGGGAACGAGAGACGGCGCCAGCCCGGGCCGGTGCGGGGCGGCTACTCCCGCCTCGCCGGCCTGCGCGTCTCCAGCGGCAATCCCGCCGCCTCCCACCCGGTGGTGCCCTCGGGGTACCAGTAGACCGCGGTGTAGCCCGCGGCGGCGATCCGTTTGGCGGCGTTCCAGGACATCCAGCAGTCGGCGCGGCAATAGACGATCAGCCGCCGGGCGTGGTCGCCGCCGGTCAGGCGCAGCAGGTTTTGCCGCAGGTACTCGGCCAGGTCGTCGGAGAGGCTGCCATAGCCGACGTTGGGGAGCCAGGTGGAGCCCGGGATGTTGCGGTGGGGCGGCGGCAGCCAGCGCTCGTTGTCGCCCAGGCCGACGGGCATGGGGGGTGCGGGCAGGACATCGATCAGAACGGCATCGCCGGCGGCGATCATGGCCTGGACCTCTGCGGTACCGACCGTGGCCGCTCCGGGAACGCTTTGCGGTACCGGCGCGACGAAGGCGTCGATACGATAGCCTTCGGGGTTGAACAGTGGGGCTGGCTCCGCGGCGCGGGGGTTGGCCATGAGGGCGAGCAGACAGGCCAGCGCAATGATGCGGCGCCGGGGCCTGGGGTCAGACGGACACCGGGTAGAGGGTGGGCAAGGCATGTCAGATCTCGACTTGGAAGGAGAGTGAGTCAGCGAGACAGGCGAGTGGCAGCAGCGGGTCGCTATCGCGTTCAATCCGACGCCTCGTCGCGGCTGAAGCCGCTCCCACAGCGTCGCTACGCAACCATTAGGGTGAAGCCGCGACCAGCGGTGCGGGATGCCTGGGCGGCTTGCGCAACGGTGATCACGGGGCTATCAGTTGGTCGTGGTTGTCGAGCAAGGGTACGCCGTAGCCCTGCAGGATGGTCTGGATCTGCGGGGCGAGGCGTTCCAGCAACGCGTTCAATTCGTGCTTCCAGACGGTCTCGCGGGGGCGGATGCCCAGCGAGACGCTGAAGGCCAGCGGTATTCCGTCCTGTTGCGCCGGGAGCGGGACCAGGGTGAGCGGCACCGGTTGTTGGCGCGCGGCATAACCCGCGATGGGACCCCAGATGACGGCCAGATCGAGTTCACCCCGGGCGACATCGTTCACCGCGTCCCGCGCCGGGGCATAGCGGCGGGTGTCGACCGCCCTTTCATAGGAACGCGTCTGCCCGAGCAGGCCATAGCGCGTGAGCAGGCTGACCGGCGGGGTGCCGGCTACCACGCCGATCCGCAGCCCCTTGACGGCGGGGTCGTCGAGCCCCTTGAGCGTGAGGCCGGCGTCGGCCCGATAGACCAGGGTATAGACGGACCGGTAATAGGGGTTGGTGTTCTGCACCAGGTCATTGACCGTGCTGATCCCCATGATCACATCGCACAGTCGGGTCTGGAGCGTGTTGCGGATGAAGCCGACACTCTGGGGCCACCAACGGTAATGCAGGCTGCGGTTGAGTTCGCCGGCGATCAGCACGGCGATCTTATTCTCGAAGCCCTCGAGTTGCTCGTTGGAGAAGGGGAGATTGTTGGGGTCCCCGCAGACCGTCAGATAGCGGCCGGCGCGCGCCTCGTGGTCCGTGGCCCCCTGGGAACCAGGGCTGGCGGCGAGGGCGGCCAGCAGTGCCAGGCCGGGCAACCACCAGTGGACACCAGTCGGGCCGCGCTGCGGCAAGGTCCAGGCCCCGTCGCTGTGGCTCATCCGGCGTGTCCCGGTCGGCAAGCCGTCGGCATCGGGTCTAGCCCTTCGGTGCCGGCGCGGGTGCTGGTGTGGGTGCCGCGGCGGCCGGCGTGGCCGGTTTCACCTTGGGGAAGTTCTCCGGGCGGCCGACGCCGACGGCATTGTCGGAGCGCGCCTTCAGGTAGGCATAGATATCGCTCATATGGGGCAGCACGTTCTGGTTGCTCGCAAAGGAGGGCATGACCCGGTTGTCGAGTCCCGTGCGGCCCTGGATGACGACGGTCACGAATTGGTCGAAGCTCAATACCGTCATGGACGTCATCAGGGCCGGGGCATAGGAACTGCCCATGCCGGCCGGGCCGTGGCAGACGTGGCACTCGGAGTGGTAGCGGCGAAAGCCGTTATAGGTCCCGTAGTCGACCTTGCCGTCCTGCACGAAATAGGGGTGTTCGGCGGAGAATTTGAATGACTGGTAATCGGCCGCGGGCTCGGCGCAGAGCCCGGCGGTACCCGTGAGTGCGATCGTGATCAGGAGCCCGGTCGCCGCGACCTTCCTGTTACCCATGGTGTATCTCGCTACTGGAAAGAGCAAGCGGTCCGTGAAAAACGCGAATGAATGCGAACAACAGACAACGAGTGACCGCCTGGTAGGGGGTCACTTCGGGCGACCATCTGGCTGCCATTGTCTCTTAGAATCATTTCGCGCGGTTCACGGACTGATTGCCGGATTGCGGATAAAGCATTCGCCCTTAATCTGAATGAACCCTGTGCCTGGCCCCGGCGGGGCCAGGAACAGGGTATCAGTTCGGTAGCTCGAACACCGTCAGTTGGCCGCCTAATTGGGTGTAATCGCCCAGGGCGGCGTAGGCACCGACGGCACCCAGGCCGGCGGTGGATTCGGTCAGGCCGGCGGCCATCCCGATCCCGGCCCAGCCGCCCAGGCCGGACAGTAACGCGACGTACTGCTTGCCCTTGTGGGTGTAGGTGTTGATGTTGCCGATGATGCCCGACGGGGTCTTGAACTTGTAAAGCTCCTTACCCGTCTTGGCGTCGACCGCCTTCAGGTAGCCTTCCAGGGTGCCGTAGAACACTACGTCACCGCCGGTGGCGAGCGCACCGCTCCACACCGAGAACTGCTCCGGGTTAGACCAGACAATCTTGCCCTGGTTGGCATCCCAGGCGATGAAGTTGCCCAGGTTGGTGCCGCCGGGGGCGGGGTACATGCTGAGCGTGGCGCCGACATAGGGTTGGCCGGCGGTATAGGCCACCTTGAAGGGCTCATAGTCCATGCAGACGTGGTTGGTCGGGACATAGAAGAGCCCGGTGCGCGGGGAGTAGGAGGCCGGCTGCTGGTCCTTGGTGCCCAGGGCGGCCGGGCAGATGCCCTTGGTGTTGACGTCCTCGCCGTTGCGGCCGGTGGAGAATTCCGCCACCGTCTGCGGGCGGCCGGTCTTCATGTCGATACCGGTGGCCCAGTTCACCGCCGGGTCGAACTTCTCGGCGACCAGCAGTTCGCCGGTGACCCGGTCGAGGGTATAGCCGAAGCCGTTGCGGTCCAGGTGGACCAGGGCCTTGCGGGGTTTGCCCTGGATCTCCTTGTCGACCAGGATCATCTCATTGACGCCGTCATAGTCCCACTCGTCGTGGGGGGTCATCTGATAGACCCACTTGGCCATACCGGTATCCGCATCGCGCGCCCAGATGGTCATGGACCAGCGGTTGTCGCCCGGACGCTGGGACGGGTTCCAGGTGCTGGGGTTGCCGGAGCCGTAGTAGATCAGGTTCAGCGCCGGGTCATAGGAGTACCAGCCCCAGGTGGTGCCGCCGCCGATCTTCCACTGGTCGCCCTCCCAGGTGGCGGTGCCGGAGTCCTTGCCCACCGGCTTGCCCAGATGGGTGGTCTTCTGCGGGTCCATCAGGGTGTCGGCGTCCGGGCCCATGGAATAGCCGCGCCACACCAGCTTGCCGTCGTTGATGTTGTAGGCGGTGAGATAGCCGCGCACACCGAACTCGCCGCCGCTGACGCCCACATAGACCTTGTCCTTCACGACCATGGGGGCGGAGGTGCCGGTGGCACCCTTGGCCGGGTCGCCGTTCTGCACCGACCAGAGCTTGGCGCCGGTCTTGGCATCGAGCGCGACCAGGGTGGTGTCGGCCTGATGCAGGAAGATCTTGCCGTCGGCATAGGCGACCCCGCGATTGACGGTGTCGCAGCACATCACCGGGATGACGCTGGTGTCCTGGCGCGGCTCGTATTTCCAGAGGATCTTGCCCTCGTTGTTCAGATCGAGGGCGAAGACCTTATTGGGGAAAGGGGTGTGGACATACATGATGTCGCCGACCACCAGGGGGCCGCCCTCATGGCCGCGCAGGACGCCGGTGGAGAAGGTCCAGGCGACCTTGAGATCCTTGACGTTGGCGGCCGTGATCTGATCCAGCGCGCTGTAGCGGGTGCTCGCATAGTTGCCGTTCTGCATCACCCACTGGTTGGGGTCTTTCTGCAGATCAAGGAGGCCGGGGTTGGCGAAACCGGTGCTGGTGAAGGTGACGGCGGCGGTGACGGCAGCCGCCAGGATGGAACGCTTCGCTGGTTGCATGTTTCCAAGACCTCCTCGATCTTTGAGTTTGTTGAAGGGATGGCGTGCCGCGTTCGCCAGGGCCTGGGGTCGCGGGTTGGTCGCAACCTGCGGATGGCGTCGCTCCCTTCGGCTGGGGGTGCGGCTGGCGGTTACGTCGCCCTTGCCATTCAGCAATTGTTATGCCACAGAGACCGCCGTCGGCCCTGGCCGTCCCTCGGCGGGCCGGGGTGGGACCAGTGCCGGGTTCGCCGCGTCCGGTCAGGTGCCGCGTCCGGCCGCGGGGCCGTGCCGGGCAGTGGTGCGTGGAGCGTGGCGTGTCACGCCTGTGTCACTGATGAAACACTGCGTCCGAGCAACCGATTGGGGGCCAATGCCATGAATGCGCTCTATCCGCCGCTCGCGCCCTACGCGATCCACGCGTTGGACGTCGGCGCCGGGCACCGGCTCTATGTCGAGGAGTGCGGCGAGCCCGCCGGGGTCCCGGTCGTCTTTCTCCACGGTGGGCCTGGGTCCGGGTGCGGGCCGGAGCACCGGCGCTATTTCGACCCCGGCTACTACCGCATCCTGCTCGTCGATCAGCGCGGCAGCGGGCGCTCGACCCCGGTCGGCGGCACCGCGGCCAACACTACCCGCGACCTGGTGGCGGACCTGGAACGGGTCCGCGCCGCCTTGGGCATCGAGCGCTGGCTCCTGTTCGGCGGCTCCTGGGGTGCGACCCTGGCCCTGGTCTATGCGCAGACCCATCCCGCGGCGGTCCTGGGCCTGGTCCTGCGCGGGACCTTCCTGGCAAGAGCGCGGAACCTGGAGTGGTTCTTCGGGCCGGACGGGGTGGCGCGGCTGCTGCCGGGGCCCTGGCGGGTCTTTCAGGAGGGCGTGCCGCCGGCCGCAAGGGCGGACCTGATCGCCGGCTATTACGCCGCGGTGCACGGCGCAGACCCGGGCCTGGCCGCGACGGCCGCCCTGGCCTGGTCCGCGTGGGCGGACCAGGTGAGTTCCTGGGGGCGCGCGGCGGCGCCCGCGGCCGGGGCGGCGGCCGGACCGGTACTCAGCAAGGTGCGCATCGAGACCCACTATGCGCGACACGGCTATTTCCTGGAAGACAATGAGATCCTGCGGCGCGCCGGGCGGCTGCCGGCGGTACCCTTGATCATCGTGCACGGACTCCGCGATCTGGTGTGCCCACTGGAGGGCGCCTGGGCCCTGCACCAGGCGGTGCCGGGCTCGCGTCTGGTGGTGGTGGAGGAGACCGGGCACCTGATCGCGGAGCCGGGGATGATCGACGCGCTGGTCGGGGAGACCGATCGGCTACGGTCGGTGTTCGGCTGAGTTCGCTCCCGGAGTCTGCGCGCGAGATTGTAGATACAGGTTACCGTGAAAGTCGCGCAGTGCCGCGGGGGACCCTCAGCACCAGAGAATCCCCGCCCGTGGCTGGGCATCAAGGCGCCGCCCATCGTCCGGGACAGACCGCCCGCGGCCTGCGCTGACGCCCGCCGAATATTCGGAAAATAGTCTACACTTCGTCCTTAATAGCCCGCTGACCAGCCCCATGGCGCCCCGTTTGGTGCCGCACCGGGCGTTGCGCGTGCGCTGAAGCGCGGGCCGGCACGGATCGGCGACCCGGGCTCCAAGAACTATCCGAATAGATGCCTCGCCGGAGCACCAGAAGTAGAATATGACAGATGACGCCAAGTTCGACTGTTTCCTGAGTCACAATAGCAACGACAAGCACACAGCACGGACGATTAAGTCACTACTCGCCCAAAGAGGCTTGGCCGCCTGGATTGACGAAGATGAACTTCCTCCAGGAACAAAGTGGCAAAACGGTCTTTCCATTGCCATCCGCCAGCAGCGGGAACTCCGGGGGCAGCTGACTTAATTCGAGCAATGCCGGGGAGAGTTTACTTAATTGGAGCCGAAAGACTCAGGAAAGCCTTGGTCACCGTTCCGCCTCGCGGCACGCGGTTCGCACAGCGGACCCTACGGGCACGGAGCCGGCCCGTAGG
>NZ_CAIKKU010000866.1 GCF_903828115.1 uncultured Thiodictyon sp.
TAATCGGAGAAGCGATGCAATTTGGGGTGCGAGAGCATCCGGGGCATTACGATAACCTCGACAACGACAACGACAACGACAACGACAACGACAACGACAAGGACAACGACAACGACAAGGACAACGACAAGGACAAGGACAACGACGCTAATAGCACTCGCTAATGGGCCTGTCTAACCAATTAGTGAACCGTTCCTTACCTCGGCGCGGCAGCTTGGAAATCGGCAACCGTCGGCATGGGGATAGACCAGCGCTGAATCGCGAACGCGGGGTTAGTCGCCCACCCGACCGCCGCGGACCATCTCTACCGCCCTGGTGATCGCCGCCCGCAGGCTCCCCAGGTCCGCCCGGTCGGTCCCGGCGAGGTCGAGCGCGGTGCCGTGGTCCACGGAGGTGCGGATGATCGGCAGTCCGAGGGTGACGTTGACGGCTTGGCCGAAGCCCAGGTGTTTGAGCACCGGCAGGCCCTGGTCGTGGTACATGGCGAGCACCGCGTCCGCGCCGGCCAGGCGCTCCGGGACGAAGGCGGTGTCGGCGGGCAGCGGGCCTTGCAGGTCCCAGCCGCGCCCGCGCAGGGCCGCGAGGACGGGGATGATGACCTCGATCTCTTCGCGCCCCAGGTGTCCGCCCTCGCCCGCGTGGGGGTTGAGTCCGCAGACCAGGATGCGCGGCGCGGGGATACCGAAGCGCCCGACCAGGTCACGGTGGAGGATCTCGATGACCTGGGTCAGCAGGGGGGCGGTGATCGCCGCGGCGACCTGACTCAGGGGCAGATGGGTGGTGACCAGGGCGACGCGCAAACCGGGCGTGGCGAGCAGCATCACCGGTTGCGCCGCGCACTGCTGCGCCAGGAACTCGGTGTGACCGGTGAAGGGGATGCCGGCGTCGTTGATGATGCCCTTGTGGACGGGCCCCGTGACCAGGGCGTCCAGGGCGCCGGTCAGACAGAGGTCACAGGCGACCTCCAGCGTCGCGAGCACGTAGGGGGCATTGGCGGGATCGAGTCGGCCGGGTGCGACGGCCGCGGCCAGCGGGACCGGGCGCACCCACAGGGTCCCCGGCGGGTTGGATTCACGGGGGCGCTCGGGCTCGTACTCCAGACACGTGAGCGGCAGCCCGAGCGCCCGGGCGCGCCCGGCGAGCAGCGCCGGGTCGGCCACCGCGACCAACTGGGCGGGCTGGGGCGCCTGGACCAGGCGGACCAGGAGATCCGGGCCGATCCCGGCCGGCTCCCCGGGGGTGAGCGCGAGCCGCGGCAGGCCCGGTGCCGTGCGCCCGGGCGGGCGCCGTTCAGGGCTTGACGCGGGCGCCATCTTGGCGGACCTCCACATAGGCCTCGTCGCGCAGCCGTTTCAGCCAGGCATCCGTCGCCTCATCCCCCTTGCGCCGCTGGATCGCCTCCCGCGCCTTGATCCGCAGCAACTCCTCGGTGGTGTCCTGGGTGCGGCGTTCCTGCACCTGCATGAGGTGCCAACCGAAGGCGCTCTTGAACGGCTCACTTACCTCACCGATGGCCAGGGCGCCCATGACCTTCTCGAACTCCGGCACCGTGTCGCCCGGGCTCACCCAGCCCAACTCGCCGCCCTTGAGCGCGGAGCCCGTGTCATCGGAGTGGGCGCGGGCGAGGTTCGCGAAGTCGTCGCCGCCGACGATGCGGCTGCGCAACTGCCCGAGGCGGGTCTTGGCGTCCGCATCGGAGACCATCTCGCTGGTGCGCACCAGGATGTGGCGCGCCTTGGACTGGGTGACATTGCCCGGGAGCCCGCCCTTGATGTCCGCCATGCGGATGATGTTGAAGCCGGTGGGGGTGCGGATCGGGTCGGTGATGTCGCCCTTGGCCATGGTCTGGGCGCGATCGGCCACCAGGCTCGGGACGGCCGCCATCTCGAACCACCCGAGATCCCCGCCCTCCAGGGCGGTGCGTCCCTCGGAACTGGCCGCCGCCACCGCGGCGAAGTCGGCCCCGCCGCGCAGTTTGGCCACCAGTTGTTTGGCCTTGGTCTGGGCCGCCTCGACCTGGGGGGGGCTGGGCTGATCCGGCAGGGCGATCAGGATGTGCTGGAGCCGCACCTGCTCGCGCGGCATCAATTTACCCTTCTCCTTCTCCAGGAAGCGCGCGATCTCCTGGTCAGTGACCTGGATGCCGCTCATGACCTCCTGGCTTTGCAGCCGGGCGGTGATGATCTGCATCCGCGTGTCCTCACGGAAGTCCTCAAAGCGGACCTGGCCGCTCTCCAGCGTCGCCTTGAGCTCCTCGATGGTGAGTCCGTTACGGCTCGCGATACCCTGGATGGCCGTGGTCAGGGCGGCATCGTCCACCTTGATGCCGAGTTGCCTGGCGCGCTGCTGCTGGAGCCGCTTGAGGATCAGCCGCTCCAGGACCTGCTTGCGCAACTGCTCCGGCGGCGGCACCGGGGTCCCCTGCTGCTGGAGTTGGGGCACCGTCACGCTGATCTCATGGGTCAGCTCGCTCTGCACCACCACGTCGTTGTTGACGACGGCGACGATCGAGTCCAGCGGCTCGCCCGCCGCCACGCGCGACCCGGCAGCGCCCAGGCCCAGGCCGAGCAGTCCGGCGACCACCCACGTCAGCATCGTCGCGGCGCCGGGAAGCGGCCCCGGCCGGGCACTGTGTTCAGTCCGAGTCATAGCCATAGCCATAGATTCTTTGTTCCAGGAGTTTATCGATCTTGTCGCCGAAGGAGCCCAAGCCTGCAAGCTCCAGTTCCAACATGACGCTGGTGCTGCCGACGCTGGTCGCGCTGGTCTTTAAGTGACGCCCGAGGAGCCGTACCCGCCAGCAACAGCGACCGAACTCGATGCCGACGAACGCCTCCACGGTATCGTCCTGCAGCAGCGAATAGAGCCAGCGCCCGACCACCCCGACCCGCGGGGTCAGCGGCAGGCGGAACGACAGGTCGGCATTCTCGTAGCGCTCGGGCTCGCTCGCGCCCAGGCTGTAGCGATAGGACAGGTTGACCACGCGATCATCGCCCGGGGCATAGCGCAACTGCAACACGCGCTGCTCCCACTGGTTCTGCGCGAGGTGCGGGTCCCACTGAAAGCTGGCGCGGGCGAGCCAGCCCGCGGCCGGATTCACCGACAGTTCACCGGCCACCGAGGAACTGGAGTTGTCCTGTGGCGCCACCCCGGTGAGTTGCACCCGGCGCGGGGCAAAATACAGGATCTGGCCCAGGCTGGCCCGGAACCACTCGCGGCCGTCCGCCCCGCCCAGGGTCCGGGAGGTCAGGCCGATGGTGAGTCGGTTTTCATCGCCGATGCGGTCATACCCGGTGAAGCGATTGGACCGGAACAGGCTGGCGTAACTGAAGGTCAGCAAGGTGGTGTCGAACAGCGGGGTGTCGGACTGATCGGCGTAGGGCGTCAGGACATAGTAGAGGCGCGGCTCCAGTGTCTGCAGCACCGACTTGCCGAACCAGTTGGTGTCGCGCTCGAAGATCAGCCCGGTATCCAGGTTCAGGCTCGGGATCACGAAGGATTGCTGGGCCGGCGTCCCCGGCGCCTCGTTGTCCAAGGCGTAGCCGGTGGCGTAGAGACGCACCTGCGGGATCACATAACCGAAGCTGCGGCGCAGCGGCAGGCGCAACGAGGACAGCAGCACATTGCGGCTTCCATAGACCTTGGCGGGGTTGTAAAAGTAGTCGTATTGGTCTTGAAAGGTAAACTCCGCGGGCCCCCAACGCAGCGGCGTCAAGTCCAACTGGACATGGGGGCGTTGCTCATAGGGGCGGTTGATGGGCAGGACCCCCGGGGCGACCGTTTGGAAGTTCTGGACCCAGCCGGATACGCTGTAACCCTTGGCGGCATAAGTGATAGAGCCGCGCTGCACCAGGTTGACCAGGCTCGTGATGTCCAGATTGTTGCCGAAGTCCGTGAGAAATTCGTCGTCGGACACCGCGCTGTAATCGATATTGGTCGACCAGCGACCGCCGAACACGGCGGACTCGGTCAGCCGCTGGCCCCAGCGCACGCCGGCCTGCGGGTTCTCGTCATCGTGCGGCAACACCTCGCCGGTGTACTCGGCGCTCCCGAACTTCGTCAGGCCCCGTATCTGGGCGCCGAGCATCAGGCCCCGGGTGCTCATGTACCGCGGGTAGAGGGTCGCGTCCAGATTGGGGGCGATGTTCCAGTAATAGGGCAGGATGATATCAGTGCCGGTGTTGTTGCCGGACCCGATTTGGGGGATCAGGAAGCCGCTGCGCCGCCGGTTATCGATCGGGAAGCGCAGGTAAGGGGTGTAGATCAATGGCAGGTCACCGATCTGCAACCGGGCGTGACGGGCGGTACCCATACCCTCCACCTGGTTGAGTTCCAGGTCGCGGGCGCGGATGGACCAATCGGAATACCCTGGGGGACAGGTGGTGTAGACCACATCCCGATAGCGGCTGATCTCCCCGGGCAGGAGGTTCGCCGTGGCGGCGGTGCCGCGCACGTTGATGGCACCCGTCAGGCGATAATGGACGTCGTCGAGCTGACCCTGCTTCGTTTGCAGGTTGTAGTCGGCGGTGTCGGCCTGCAGGCGCGCCCCCGGGTAGTCGAGAAAGACCTTGCCGGCCGCGTTCGCCACGCCGCTCTTGCGGTCATAGCTGGAGTGGTCCGCCTCCAGGCGTTGGTCGCCCTGGATGATCACGACCCCGCCCTGCAGCTCAACGACCTCACGGTCGCGGTCGTAGTCGGCCCGGTCGGCGGCGACCTCGACCGGGACCTGGGCATCGGCCGCCGGTTTGGCGCCCTTGCCGACGCCCAGGCCCCACTTGCCGCCGGGGCGCTTGCCGGCGACGCGCAGCCCGCACTGATCCCAGGGCAGCCCGGCATAAGAGCCGCTCGTAGTCGTCGCGCGGGGCCGCCACCGGCAAGGCACCGAGCGCCGCATCCACCCGCGGCGTATCAGCCGCCGGCGGGCTGGCCCGGTCCAACGGCGGCAGCACCCAGGGCGAGGGGCCGCTGTAGTCCTGCCGCGCCGGGTCCACGACCACGGGGATGGGCAGGGTCAGGCGCGTGGACTCCGGCTCCTCGCCCGGGGGCCACGCGGGCGGGCGGGGCGGCTCCACCGGCGGCGGGGGCGTCGGCGGCTGGGCGGGGATCGGGTCGGCCGTGGCCGCGGGGGTGCCGCCGGGGGGCGTCCCGCCGAGCGCACCGGCGGGTGGGGGCACCTCGGTATCCGGGCGCGGCAGGGGCTCGTCGCCCTTGAAGGTATCGGGCTCGGTATTGGGTTCAGTCTTGCTTTCCGGGGCGGCCGGTACCGGGCCGAGGACCGCGGCGGCGGCGCCGTCCGGGTCCCCGTCCGCGCCGTCCGCGGGTCCCGCACCGGGTAGCGCCGCTGACCCCGCGGCGGGCGGCGCGGCGGGCGACATCCCGGGCGGCCCGGCGGCCACCACCCCCGCGAGGGTCTCCGCGGCCCGGCAATCCCAGGTCTTGCCCCCGCCCGGGACGGTCCCGGCCGCGCCGACGGGTCCGGCGCAGTCCCACGGGCTGTCCGGGGGACCCGCGGCACGGGACCCGCTGAATGCGGCAAGGAGGAGGGTGAGCGCGACGGCTAGGGGACGCACGATAGTCGGGTTGTCGGCACGGATCGGTTCCCGCGGGGCTACCATGGTACCCGGTTCCGCGGCGCCGTCGTCACACAAAGCGCCGACCGGCTTCTTGGGGGTTGGGATTTAGCCGCAACCATGTCACATTGCGGCGGAATGGGCAATCCGGGGCCATGCTCGGGGTGCGATCAGAACTGATGTGTTAACGTACATGTCGTAGGGTACGCATCGCGTACCCTACAGCTACCGGACGTTCTCAGGGACCGGGCGTCGTTGTCGTTGTCGTAATCGTGGTCGGATTATTCGACAACGACAACGA
>NZ_CAIKKU010000867.1 GCF_903828115.1 uncultured Thiodictyon sp.
AGGCTGAAGCCTTGTCCGGCCCGGGGCGGCCGCAACGATGATCAAGGCCGCCGCGTCGTTACTCACGATCACAGCCGGGCGCGTCTTGCAAATTTCAGTCCCGACGGAAGGATCGAACTCGACCCACCACACTTCACCGCGCTTCATCCTGGAAAGAGAAGTTCTCAGGCGATTTCCCGGAAAGCTCATACCCAAATTGCATCCTTTGGTGGTGACATTGAATCCGTTCGTGGTGAGCTGTGAGCTTGTCGAACAGTCGAACCATGAACGGATTTAATCTGAAGTTTCCGGCTTTTCCAGGGGGGGTACCGGAGGGGCGGGGGGTAGCGGTGGGGGGATTTTCGAGGGGGTTTGCGGAGATCCACGCAAACCCCTGCGAAAACTCCCGACCCCAAGTGCCTGGCCCTGGACGGGTTTCAGAACCCGGAAACTTCAGATTTAATGTTAGCCCTGGAGCGCGATTTTCCGTTCGTCCTTCGACAAGCTCAGGACGAACGGAAAATCGGGAAAGTCTTTTCCGGAAACAACCTCGGGCCAAGGCCCCAAGCTCGCCAAGGTTTTTCAGTATGTTATCGGTGCTCGGCGATTCACCCGGCGGGTGATCTCGATATTGAACACATCCCATTGTCTTTCTTGGCGAGCTTGGCGCCTTGGCGTGATCAATTGCCGGCTTTAGGTTCATCGGCCATGTCTCCGGCCAGTGCGTTGCACCACTCCAGCGTCTCGGCTTCACGCTCCTTGTCGGCAGCCATCGCCCGGTATCCGTCATCCAGTGACGTATCCAGCACATGCGGTCTCACCAAATCTTCAATGAACTGGCTGATGCGCCGCTTACCAATCTTCCGGTAAAGCCCTTCGTACACCGCTTCATCAAGCGTGATCGTCATTCGTCTGTGCATCACAATCCCCCAAAGATAGGTTATGCGCATACCGCATAATACCCCATCCTGCCGACGGGGGGATGCCTTCAGCTGGCCGCGTCCGTGGGAACCTGGCCCCGGAGCGCCGCGTTGTGGCCTTCGGCTTCGACGTTGGCGCCGACTCCAGGGCCGGCGCAGGCGCTTCGTCGTGTGACAAAGCGACCGCGCGCGGGAACCGCGCGGTCGCTACCGATCCTCATACCGATAACCGACCCCATAGACCGAGTGGACCAGTTCCCGCTCCGGCAGCAACTCCTGCAGGCGGCGGCGCAGCTTCTTGACATGGCTGTCGATGGTGCGGTCCGAGACCACCCGGTGGTCGCGGTAGATGCGCTCCATCAGCCGCTCCCGGGAGAAGATCCGGCCCGGGGCCTGGTGCAGGGTGGCCAGCAGGGCAAACTCGACCGCGGTGAGTTCAATGTCCCGGCCGGCGGCCGTCACCCGCAGGCGGTCCGGGTCCAGGGTCAAGGGGTCCGCGTCGGTGGGGTCGGCGAGCGCCGCCTGGCCGCCGGGCGCGGGGCCCGCGCTGCGCCTCAATACCGCCTTGACCCGCGCCACCAGTTCCCGGGGGCTGTAGGGTTTGCACAGATAGTCATCGGCACCCAGCCCCAGACCGAGCAGCCGGTCGATCTCCTCCACCCGGGCGGTGGTCATGATGATGGGGACCTGACTCTCGGCCCGGACCTCCCGGCACAGGGTGAGCCCGTCCTTCCCCGGCAGCATCAGGTCCAGGATGATCAGGTCCGGCCGGTGCGCGCGCACCCACTCCAGGACCCCCAGGCCATCGTAGTCGAGGTGGACCGCGAACCCGGCCGCCTTCAGGTAGTCGGCCACCAGGGCGGCCAGGCGCTCCTCGTCCTCGACGATCAGGACGCGCTGCGGGCTGTTCATTACAACTCCAAACTCGCCAAGGAACGGTTACTAATAAGTTAAACAAATCCATTAGGGAATACTTTTCTGGTCGTTGTCGTTGTCGTTGTCGTTGTCGTAATCGAGGTTATCGTCGCGCCGCGGATTCTCCCGCACCCCAAATTGCATCGCTTCTCCGATCACGACAACGACAACGACAACGATTGCGTTGGTGTTTAACTTGTTCTTGACCCGTTACTAAGGTATGGGCAGTTCAATGTGAATCCACAGGCCCCCGGCGGGGGCGGCGGCGGCGCTGATGCGGCCCCCATGGGCCTCCACCACGTTCTTGACGATGGCAAGCCCCAGGCCCGCCCCGCCGGTGTGCCGGCTGCGCGAGCCCTCGACCCGGTAGAGCCGGTCGCAGAGCCGGGGCAGGGCCTCCGGCGGGACCCCCGGGGCGCTGTCCTCGAAGTCCAGGGTCACCCGCCCCGCCGCGGCGCCCAGGGTGACGGTGAGCCCGCCGCCCGGGTCGGTATATTTCAGGCTGTTGGCGAGCAGATTGCGGATGGCCTGGGACAGGCGGTCCGGGTCGGCGTTGAGCAGGAGCGGCACCGGTGCCCGGTCGTGCAGATCCAGGCGCAGCCCGGCGGCCGTGAAGCGGGGGCGCAACGCGTCCAGGTCCGCCGCCAGCAACTCGCGCACATCGGTCTCGACCATCCGATAGCTCAGTGCCCCCAGGTCCGTCACCGAGAGCTCGTGCAGGTCCCCCACCAGACGGCCCAGGCGCAGCACGTCGGCGTGCAGGGCGTCCACCCCCGCCCGCCCCAGCGGTCGCACCCCGTCCTGCATGGCCTCCAATTCGGCCCGCAGCAGGGCGATGGGGGTGCGCAACTCGTGGGCGATGTCCGCCACCCAGCGGCGGCGCGCCTGCTCGTTACCCTCCAGGGTCGCGGCCAGGGCGTTGAGGTCAAGCCCCAGGCGGGCGAGTTCATCGCCCCCCTGGACCCTCACCCGGGCGCTGAAGTCACCGGCGGCGAGCCGCCGCGTCGCCTCCTGGATACGGCGCACCGGCCGCACCAGCCAGCGCGACAGGGGGGAGGCAAGCACACCGGAGAGCAGCACCATCGCGAGTGCGATGATCCACAGGCGGCTGCCCTGACGCGCCTGAAACTGGATTTCCCGCAGTTCGGTCATGGGCCTGCCGGGCAGGATCGCGAGGCTGCCGATGGGCTGTCCGTCCAGTTCCAGGGACTGGCGCCGTGCCCCCGCAAGCAGTTCCTCCCGGCCATAGACGATGGCCCCCGCGGCATCGAGCAGCATCAGCCGCAACTCCGGCGGGATGGGCCGCTCCCGGTCGCGCAGGTGCTCCAAGGCCAGCGGCGGGGGCCAGGGCCCGGGCTGCGCCAGCACCCGGCGGACCCAGGGCGGCGGGCGGTCCCGATGCGGGCGCTCGGGACCTGGACCCTGCCCACGATCGGGCCCGGCATCAGACCCCGGGGCGCGCCCCGGCGCCGCCTCCGCATCGCGCCCAAGGTCGCGGCCGAGCAGCGCCGCAACCCAGCGCCGCAGGTCCCCGCGCAGCCCCTCCCAGGACCCGTCCTGGGCGTAGACCAGGGTGAGCCGCTCCGCGATCTCCACAATGCGCTCGGTCTCGCGCGCGTCCGCCAGCTCGATGATCCCCTGCTCCAGCGACCAGCGCACAAAGGCCTGGGTGCCGATCACCACCAGCAGGCAGGCCAGGAGCAGGGCCAGGAAGAGCTTGGCGCGGATGGAGAGGGTCATGGGAGTCAGCGCTCAGGGGTCGACGCAGCCGGGGGACCCCCACCAGGATGAACCGCCCTGGTGCAACAAAGATGGAAGGCAAAGCACCTCAGCCGATCGGCGCGTCCCCGGATGCGGCCCGCTCACCGGCCCCCGCCAGGTCCGCGCCGTCCGCCAGATCGGTCAGACAGGCGAGGCACAGACAGTCCCGGAACCGTTCCTGGATCGCGAGCATGGTCTCCTCCGGCAGCACGACCCGGGCGCAGTCGCAATGGACCGGGTTATTGAGCTTGCACTCGAACAAGCGCCCGCAGCGCGGGCAGGTCTTGAGCTCATGTTTGGTCTGGCGTGCGGGCATGGTTCGGGGGACCCTCTTAGTAACGAGTCAATAACAAGTTAAGCACGATCCTTGTCGTTGTCGTTGTCGTTGTCGCAGAAGCGATGCACTTCGCGGTGCGAGAGAATCCGCGGTGCTACGATAACCTCGATTACGACAACGACAACGAAAATCGCGCTGTAGCCAGTCCCTAATGGAATTGTTTAACTTATCAGTGGATCGTTCCTCATTCGCGTTCATTCGCGCTTTTTGCGAATTCATTCTCTGTTTGAATGCAATATCACTCCCGGCGCCAGCCCGCCAGTATATCCATACAGATCGCATTCATCTGCGCCGCCCGCTCGGGGCTGGCGGCCTCGGTATAGGCACGCAATTCAGGTGCATTACCGGACGGGCGCAGATGGGCGATCTCCCCGCTCGCAAAACTGATGCGCAGCCCGTCGGTGGTATCCAGCGCGGCGACCGGACCGAAGGCGTCGGCGAAGACCGCGGCCACGGCCGCCTGGTCGCGCGCCGGGTCGCCACTGGTCAGGGCGGCAATGCGCGCGGCACTCAACGCGGTCGGGAAGTCCTTGATCCGGTCACTGTGGGTGAAGCGGGCGGGCAGGTCCGCGGCCAGGGCGGAGACGGGGCGGCCCTGCTCCACGGCGGTGAGGAGGATGGTCAGGGCCACCAGGACCGCATCCCGGGTGGGCAGGGCGGCCAGGGTGCGGTCGCCCCAGGTGATGGGAGTCTCCAGCAAAAAGCCGCCGTTCGCCTCATAGCCCGCCACCGGGGCGAGCCCAGCGGCGCGCAACTGCCCCATCCCCTCGATCACATAGGGGGAGCCGATGCGGGTGCGCAGGACCCGGTCGAAGGCCCCGCACCGCTCCACCGCGGTGTTGCTGCTGACCGGGGTCGCCAAGGCGCGCACCCCGAGCCGGCGGGCGCACAGGATGCCGGCGATGTCGCCGCGCAGCCAGCGGCCGGTCTCGTCGGCGACCAGGGGGCGGTCGCCGTCACCGTCGGCGGAGACCAGGGCGTCGAAGGCCCCCCCCGCCGCCCAGTCCCGCGCCAGGTCCACGTCTTCCGGGCGGATCGCCTCGGTATCGACCGGGATGAAGCGGTCCGACCAGCCAAGCCGCGTCACCTGGGCGCCCAGCCCTTCCAGGATCACCCGATAGGGCTCCCGGGCGACGCTGGAGTGTTCGTAGACGCCGACCCGCAGGCCCGCGAGACAGCCGGCGGTGAAAAAGTCGAGATAGCGCCGCATATAGCCGACATTGGCGTTCGGCTCCTGGGGCGGCAGTGCGGGCGGCTCCCCAGCCCGCAACATCCCGCCGGCGTCGAACAGCGCGGGCGGGATTTCGACCTCCTGGGCGCGGATGCCGGCCTCGTCCGCCTTGAGAACCTCCCCGGTCGGCAGGTTGAATTTGATGCCGTTACGGTCATCGGGGATGTGGCTCCCGGTGACCATCAGGGACGGACTGCGGCGGGCAATGCCGTAGGCCGCCACCGCGGGGCTGGGGATGCGGCCGAAGTAACGCGGACGACACCCCAGGTCCAGCGTGGCGCGGGCCGCCGCGTTCAGGATGCGCTCGGTACTGGGACGCAGATCCCCGGCCAGACCCACCTCGCAGCCCGGCAGCGCCGCCCCGGTGGCGAGCAGGTACTTGAGGAAGCCCAGGGTGTAGGCATAGCAGACCCGGTCGGTCATGTCGGTGGCGAGTCCGCGCGCCCCGCTGGTGCCGAATCCGACCCCGCTCTCGTTCATCAGATCGCCGATACGCATGAAGGACTCCAACTGGGATAGGTCAACACAGGCAAGCGAGTTCTCGAACTGGATTCGGGTTCTGCGCTACGCTGTAGTGTAACGCGCGGGCGGCGCTACTGCCCCGCCGCGGGCGAATCGGTTACAGTGAACGCCGCCCGGCCCGGCCCCCGTGAGACGGCGCCTGGCCCCGCATGGAAGCTTAAATAAAATAAAGACTTCAGGATCAGTCCTGGGATCGGAACCGCCCCCCCTAACTGCTATCAACGACGAGGAAACCAACCAATGTTCGCTACCCCCAGGGTTTTATCATTCGCCTCCACCGCAGTCCTCGCCCTGGCCCTGAGCCAGGGCCCGGCCCTGGCGCAGGCGCCCGCAACGGCCCCGGCGGCCACGCCCCCCGCCGCACCGGCCGCGACCGCCCCGGCCGCCGCCGAGGACCCGCGGGCCAGGATGGACGCCCTGCGCGCCGAGCGCCGCGCGAGTTGCGACAAGATGATG
>NZ_CAIKKU010000868.1 GCF_903828115.1 uncultured Thiodictyon sp.
CCCTACGCGGCGCCGCGCCCGTAGGGTCCGCTGTGCGGACCACTCAGGCGTCCGCAGGAACCATGGTCAGGTTGGGCTTGGGACCGGACCCCACGCGGCTGCTCCTCGGGCGAAGGACTGCATTCTAAGCCCATGCGGCTCCCGCGGACGCCGGCAGCAGTGCAGGCCGCCGGGCCATGCCGAACACGCCGGCCTTACTCCAGGCACGGACGGCGTCCTTCTGATAGGGCCGCAGTTCGAGCCCGGCGGGCGGGGTCAAGGTGGCGCCGGGGCCGGGCTCGCGGACCTGGTTGGGGTCGATGCCGGGCGGGGGTTGGTCGGGGTTGCGGTAGCGTTCCAGGAGGACGCGGCTGGCCTGGCTGAAGTCGATGATGGAGAGGCCCGGGACCTGGCCGGTCCACAGGGATTCAAAGTCGTCGATGGCGGCCTGGACCCGGCCTTCCAGGTCCTGCCAGGAGCGGAACACGTCCAGGTGCTCGAAGTTCTCGACCAGGCCCCCGGCGGTCTCGTTGGCGGAGCCGGAGAAGCTGACGTGGTGGCCGCGGTCGTCGGAGAAGACGCCGGTCTTGGCGTGGAAGAGACCGCGGGCGTAGCTCCCCTGCGGGGTGACGCGCAGTGCGAGCTTGATCTCCAAGAGGCCGGCGGCGGCGAGCCAGGCGAGCGCGTTGAGCCGGTCCCTGATCAGGGCGTCTTCGATCTCGGCCAGGCTGCGGGCGGCGATGGTGCGAAGGCAAGCTGCCGGGGTGTCGTGGGCGCGTTCCAGGGCGGCGCAGTCGTCCGGTTCCAGGTGTGGGGAGACGATGAGACGCATCCGCCCGCGCCGCAGCGCCAGGCTCGCGACCCCGCGGGCGGCGAGCGCGAGGCCGCTGCTGGTGAAATAGCCGGCGGCGCGGCGGTAGAGGACGGCGGCCTCGAGACAGGGGACGAAGAAGCCGTGGACCAGGTCGTCGCGGCCGGTGCGGTAGGTGAGTTGCAGCGGGAGGTCGGTCAGGTTGGGCACTGGGTGATCGGGTGTATTGGGGCAGTAGGTTGGCGACGCGTCCGGTTACTGCTGCCAGGCGGCGGCTCAGTGTTGGCGGAGCCAGGCTTCGAGGTCGGCGACGGCGGTGAAGTCGAGCAGCGCCTCACCCAGGTCTTCGCTTCGCTCCAGCGGCAAGTCGGCGATACGCTCCGCAATCTCGGAAGACAGTGAGCCGAAGCGGCGCCGCAGTTGTCTTTGCACCAGGGCCGAGGCTTCCATCTGGCGGCCTTCCTCATGGCCTTCCAGATGACCCCGTTGGTACCCGATACGTTCGACAGAGGTGACGTAAGGCATGGTCTTGTTGCACTCCAGGGTGGTGAGTTCCTGCCAGAGCTTGGTTTCCAACTCGGCGGGCAGGCGCATCATCCAGTCGATAACGGCGAACAGGTCGATGATCCTTTGACGGTCCCAGTCCCGTTCATAGAGTAACTGGGCGAGGCGCCATTTTGCCGCATATCTGCGCTCGGCGTCGCCGCGCGTCTGGCGGGTGAGCAGATGCGCGGCGGTGACCAGGGCGAAGGGGTTGGGGTCTTCCAACAGGGCTTCCAGGCGGGGCGCATAGTCGAGGAGTTTGACCAGCGGGTACTCCAAGACGAGCCGACAGCCGAACAGGTCCCAGCCGAAGGCGCCCGGACGCCAGTTTGGGCTGTCGTCCGCGAGCACGGCGAGGCTGGCGACGGGTCGGTCGTAGCGTTGGAAAATCCGACAGTTGTAGGTGAACATGCGCTTGGGGAAGGCGCTGTCGTGGCCGCCCTGGATCTCGATATGGATGTAGACCCAGTCCTCTGCGCCGTCAAGGCGGTGGACGCAGACCAGCTTGTCGACGAAGCGCTTGCCCACCTCGGCGTCCTGGACCACTTGGGCCAACTCCTTGTCCAGGAACTGGTACCCGCGGCTCCAGTCGATTTGCGCGTAGGCGGTCGGGAAGTAGAAGGCGAGGAACTCCGGGAAGTGGTGCTCCAGGGCGTTCTTCCAGGGGGTGTCGTTGTCGGCCGTGGGGGTGGGCTGGTCGGGGCGCTCGGCCATGGTTGAATCTCGGGTTCGTCGGGGCCTTGTGATCATGGTGCCGGGCGCTACGTTGACGGCGAGGGCGCTGGTCCGCACAGCGGACCCTACGCGGCGCAGCTTCCGTAGGGTCCGCTGTGCGGACCACTGGGCGTCGGCAGGAACCATGGTCAGGCCGGGTGTGGGACCGGACCCCAGGCGGCTGCTTCTCGGGCGAAGGACTGCATTCTAAGCCCATGCGGCTCCCGCGGACAGATCAAGGCGAAGTCTTTACCCATGGGCGGATCTTCTCCAGCATCTTCCCGCCGATGCCCCTCACCCGCAAGAGATCTTCGACGCGCTGGTATGGGCGCCCCGCGATGATGGCATCGGCAGTCGCTTCGCCGACCCTGGGGATGCCCATCAGTTCATCTCTGGCCGCAGAATTGACATCCACCATCTGCGTGGGCTGCTTCGACTGCTGGTGCACAGTGGCAATACGGGTTTCCGAATCCTCCACTCGCTCGGCGCGACGCTCCTCCGCCAGGGCATCCCAATCGGTGTAGGCCCAGACCCCTTTGCGTTTATTGGCCGCCAGCAGTTCACTGTCGCGCAGGGCTGCCCGATAGTCTTCCTTGCTCAATCCCTTCGGCGTCGCACGATAGACGCCAAAGGCGCGGGCATGCCCCGCGGAAACCAGCGATGCGGCAAGGTCCTCGCCGTGGGCGGTGGTAACGAATGCATAAATGCGCTGGTACCTGGCGTCACCTTTGGCATCGGAAAACGCGGTGTGCACTGTGAAGGGTTGCGCCAACAGTGAACGTACCACGGCGGCTGCGGCCTCCCCCAGGGATTTTGCCAGTTCGATCGACGCGGTCGGCGTTCCGCCGTAAGCGGAAATCCCGAAATACCGTCGCTGGGCACGCAGGCGCCTGGCGTCGACATCATCCGTAACATGCCACTCCAGGCAATCCGCACCATACAGGCGCAGCGTGTGTTGCGTTCCGTCCGGAAACCGCGCCGGGAAGCTGTCGCCATCCGCCCATGCGGCTGGCACCAAGCGAACATTCTCGATGGTTTGCAGATCAGCGGCAACGCCGAATCCGTTCAGAAAGATAAGGACGCAGAGCAGTGTCGAGCGGATTGCGGCGCAGATCATGATATGAAGCGAATCCACTGACCCAGTCTGAAACATGGCAGCTTGCCCGGTCGCGTCGCGGCTGAAGCCGCTCCCACGGGCCTGAGCCTTGGAGGGGCGTGGCGGACGCCGCCGCGTCAGGGGATGACGCGGCGGCCTGGCGGCTACTGCGGGGCCTTGCCGTCCTGGTTGCGGAAGAAGCGGAAGAACTCGGAGTCGGGCTGCAGGACCATCATGTCGCCGCCGGGGCCGAAGGCGCCGCGGTAGGCGTTGAGGCTGCGGTAGAAGGAATAGAAGTCCGGGTTGGCGCTGAAGGCGGCGGCATAGATGTCGGTCGCCTTGGCGTCGCCCTCGCCGCGGGCCTCCTCGGACTCCTTGTAGGCCTCGGCCAGGATGACGGTGCGCTGACGGTCGGCATCGGCGCGGATGCGCTCCCCCGCCTCCTTGCCCTTGGCGCGCAGGTCGCTCGCGACCCGCTCACGCTCGGCGCGCATCCGCATGTACACCGATTCGCTGACCTCCGGCGGCAGGTCGATCTTCTTGACCCGCACGTCGATCACCTCCACCCCCAGGGTATTGGCCTGGAGGTCGGCCTTCTTGGTCAACTCGGCCATCAGCTCGGTGCGCTCCTCGGACACGACCTCCTGGATGGTCCGTCGCCCGAATTCCTCGCGCAGACTGCCGCCGATGCGCTCCCCCAGAAGCTTGGCGGTGCGGCTGGAACTGCCGCTGGTGGAGCGGAAGAACTGCGCGGGGTTGCTGATCCGCCACTTCACGTAGTAATCGACGATGACCGCCTTCTGCTCCACCGTGAGATAGCGCTGGGGGGACGAGTCCAGGGTCTGGATGCGGCGATCGAAGAGCTTGATCTCGTTCAGCAACGGCACCTTGAAGTGCAGTCCGGGCGTATAGTCGGTACCGGTGATCTCGCCCAGGCGCAGCTTGATGGCGGTCTGCCACTCGTTGACGATGAAGGTCGATGACCAGATCAACAGCAGCAGACCGACCAGGACGGCCGGCAGGAAGTTCTTGTACTTGCTTATCATGTCCATCAACGCGCCCTCCGGTCACGATCAACGGGGCGGGCGACCGCCGGGCGGGGCTCGGCTTCCGCCGGCGCGGCGGGCGGCGGGGGCGCCGTCACGCCCGTCGTCTGACGATTCCGCATCAGTTGATCGAGCGGCAGGTACAGATTGCTGGCCC
Source organism: uncultured Thiodictyon sp. (assembly GCF_903828115.1). Taxonomy (GTDB): domain Bacteria; phylum Pseudomonadota; class Gammaproteobacteria; order Chromatiales; family Chromatiaceae; genus Thiodictyon. Next base: position 4,347 of record NZ_CAIKKU010000868.1, read on the forward strand.
CCTCCTTAACGTCGAGCACCACCTTGTTGGTACCACTCAAGACCTCCTGCATGGTGTCGAGATACAGCCGCTCGCGCGTCACCTCGGGCGCCTTGAGATAAGCCGCCAGCACCGAGGTGAAGCGCGACGCCTCGCCCTCGGATTCCGCGACCACCTTGTCCCGATAGGCCTTGGCATCGGCGATGATACGGGCGGCCTCGCCGCGCGCCTGGGGCAGGACCTGATTGGAGTAGGCCTCGGCCTGGTTCTCCGAGCGCTGCTTGTCCTCACGCGCCTTGATCGCGTCGTCGAAGGCCTCCTTGACCTGCTCCGGCGGCTTGGCCGGCTGCATGTTGACGGAGGTCACCTTAAGACCGGTCTTGTAGAGGTCCAGAAGCTCCTGCACCCGCTCCCTGATGATCGTCTCGATAGCCTCGCGGCCGTCGGTCAGGATGAAGTCCAGCTTGCTGCCGCCGATGGTCTTGCGCACCACGGTCTCGGTCGCATCCTTGATGGAGCGCTCCGGGCTCTGGTCTTGGAACAGAAACTGGGCGGGGTCCTGGACCAGCGACTGGATCGTCAACTCCACGTCGACAATGTTCTCGTCCTTGGTCAGCATGGCCGCCTGGTGGCTGAAGGTCGATACCTCGTCCACGTTGACCTTCTCGACCGTTTCAAAGGGATAGGGGATCAGCCAGTGCGGCCCCGGGTCCGTGGTGTCCAGATACTTGCCGAAACGCATCACCACGCCGCGCTCCGCCGGCGCCACGATGTAGAGACCGGTGGCGAGCCACGCCAGGACCAACACCCCGACGATGATGGCGACGGTGCGCGCCGCCAGGGCCCCGCCGGGGAGATTGAAGCCCCCGCCGCCGCCTGAGCCGCCGTTACCGCCGGACTTGTTCCCGCCGAACAGTCCGCCGAGCTTTTCCTGGAGCTTGCGTACGACCTCATCGAGGTCGGGCGGCCCTTGGTCGCCGCCGCTCTTGCCGCTCCAGGGGTCTTTGTTGCCGCCACCTGGCTCATTCCAGGCCATAGAAACTCCGTCTGTCGTAAGTCAGCGTCAGTGATTGGGGAAGCCCCGAGCGGCGCGCGCGCCGGACTGAGGCCGTGTATGGACCATACCGCGACCGGGATCGCCGAGCGCCAGTCAGCAAGATGCCGACGATACCGGCCGAATCAAGCATCGCACACCGGGTCGCGCCGCGACACCGGACCGCCGATTGTAGGCAGCGGACCGCCGCGGCGCAAACCCGGCACGCGTGAGTCACTCCGGGGTTTCAGGTTCTTCGTCGCCCCCGCCCTCCTGGTCCAGCCCGAGTTGGTCCGCCAGACCCGGCGCCTGCGCCGCCAGGCGCCGCAGGTCGCCCGGGGCGATCAGTATCTCCATACGCGACCCCCCAAGGTCATCGGGCTCATCGGCCAGGACGCCGGCATGGGCGTAGATCCAGGCGCGCAGCCGGGCGTCCTGCGGACCCAGGAGCAGGCTACGGGGCGAGCGCGCCCCGTCGATCAGTTCCGCCACGGCCGTCAACAGCAGGTCGATCCCGGCCCCGGAGGCGGCCGACAGCCAGACCCGCACCGGCGTCCCGGCGGCATCGCGCTCCAACCGTGGGGGTTCGTCGTCCAGCAGATCGATCTTGTTCCAGACCTCCAGGCGCGGCAGTTCCAGACTCCCGATCTCCGCCAGGACCGTCTCCACATCGGCGATCAGACGCGCGCGATGGGGGGCCGAGGCATCCACCACATGCAGCAGCAGGGCGGCGTTGCGGGTCTCCTCCAGGGTGGCGCGGAAGGCCGCCACCAGCTCGTGGGGGAGTCGGCTGACGAAGCCCACGGTGTCGGCCAGCAGGGCCCGCCCGCCGTCCGGCAGGGCGAGCCGCCGCAGCGTCGGGTCCAGGGTGGCGAAGAGTTGATCGGCCTCGTACACCCCCGCCTCGGTCAGGCGATTGAACAGGGTGGACTTGCCGGCATTGGTGTAACCGACGAGCGAGATCACCGCGAGTTCCGCCTTGTCGCGGGCGCGCCGCCCCTGGGCGCGTTGCGTCTGGATCTGGTCGAGCCGTTGATTGAGCAGCGCGATGCGCTTGGCCAGGAGCCGACGGTCGGTCTCGAGTTGGGTCTCGCCCGGACCGCGCAGGCCAATGCCGCCCTTCTGGCGCTCCAGGTGGGTCCAGCCGCGCACCAGGCGGGTCGAGAGATGGCGCAACTGGGCCAGTTCCACCTGGAGCTTGCCCTCGAAGGAACGCGCCCGCTGGGCGAAGATATCCAGGATCAGACCGGTGCGGTCCACCACCCGGCACTCGAGCAGACGCTCCAGGTTGCGCTCCTGGGCCGGGGAGAGCGGGTGGGCGAAGACCGCGAGCTCAGCCCCGGTCGCTGCCACCAGGTCCTTCAACTCCACGGCCTTACCGCTGCCGATGAAGAGCCGCGCGTCGGGCACCTTGCGGCTGCCCCCCAAGGCGCCGACCACCAGGGCACCGGCGGAGCTGGCCAGCAGCGCAAATTCCTCACGCTCATCGGGCTCGGCCGTGCCGCCCAAGTCCAGGTGGACCAGGATGGCGCGCTCGCCGGAACTCGGCCGGTCGATCACGACAGAACCGGTGCCCTAGGCATTCCCGGGCTCGTCGAGTTCGTCTCCGGTCGGGGGCAGCTTGACGTTGCGGGCCGGCACCACGGTGGAGATCGCGTGCTTGTAGATCATCTGACTAACATTGTTCTTGAGCAGCACGACGAACTGGTCGAAGGACTCGATCTGGCCCTGGAGCTTGATCCCATTGACCAGAAAGATCGACACCGGGATGCGCTCCTTGCGCAGGGCGTTGAGGAAGGGGTCTTGCAGGCTTTGGCCCTTGGACATGGCTTTGGCTCCTTGTTGTAGTCGCTACCGTGAGGATTTGCCCGGCTTGAATGCCTGACCGACCGCGACTGGCGCGGGCGTCGGCGTGCGTGGTCTGCAGCCGGGACCTGCCGAGCCACGCAATCGAATTCTCTTAAGTGTATCGCCTTTGCCGTCTCTCGGGGCGCCCGATCATCCTGGAAAGAGTGGTCGGTGGTCAGTGGTCAGTGGTCAGCGATCAGCCGTCAGCGATCAGCCGTCAGCTAAACGTGCGTCAGTGCCGTCAGGCCCGGCCCCGGTGGGAGCGGCGTCAGCCGCGACGCGACCGCGCAAGCGGCCGTGGCCTCGTCGCGGCTGAAGCCGCTCCCACGCGATCATTACAAGCCCCCTCACGGCCGGTCGCGCCGGGCCGCGATCAACGCCAGTGCCCGCGCCAGCGGCTCCCCCTCGTCGGGCAACCAATGACAATCGGCCTCGGCACGCAACCAGGTGAACTGGCGTTTTGCCAGTTGTCGGGTCGCGACGATGCCGCGGTGCAGCATTTCATCGAAACTGTACTCTCCCAAGAGGAATTTCAAGACCTGCCGATAGCCTACGCAGCGCATGGACGGCAGTTCCGCCGTCAGGTCGCCGCGCGCCCAGAGGCCCTGCACCTCCGCGACCAGGCCCTGCTCCACCATAGCGCGGAAGCGCCGCTCGATGCGCCCGTGCAGGGTCTGGCGGTCCGTCGGCGCCCGCACCAGCTTAAGCAATCGATAGGGCAAGTCGCCGCCCTCCCCGTTACCGCGCCCGATCAGGGTGCTCATGGGCTCGCCGGTGACGGCGTAGACCTCCAGGGCACGCTGGATGCGCTGGGGGTCGTTGGGGTGAATCAGGGCCGCCGTGGGCGGGTCCACCAAGGCCAGCCGCCGGTGCAGTGCCGCCCACCCGAGCCGCTCGCCCTCCTCCAGCAGAGCCGCACGGATCGGCGCGTCCGCATCCGGCAACCGCGCCAAACCCTGCTGGAGTCCGCGGAAATAGAGCATGGTGCCGCCCACCAGCAAGGGGATACCGCCCCCGGCGCTGATCTCGCCCATCGCCGCCAGGGCCTCGGTGCGGAAGCGGGCGGTGGAATAGGACTCGCACGGGTCCAGGATATCGATCAACCGGTGGGGCGCCGCCGCCTGCACCTCCGGCCCCGGCTTGGCGGTGCCGATGTCCAGCCCCCGGTAGATCATGGCCGAGTCCACGCTGACGATCGCGCACGGCAGGCGCTGCACCAGTTCCACCGCCAGTTCGGTCTTGCCGGCGGCGGTGGGGCCCATCAGGAGGATGGCGAGCGGGCGGGGGTCGGGGGCTGGTGAGGGGTCCATCGCTGGGTCTTCGGCGTTCAAGGGTCTATTTCGAGCCTCCCTGCGCCAGGACTTTCTGGATCAAGGGCAGCATACGGAGCGAAAGCAATCGGAAAGGTACAGGTCGATTGCGCAGCCACAATCCCGGATCGCCTCGTCGGATCGCCCGCGCATGAAGAGGATCGGTGTGGCCGTAGTCGGTGTTGCGAATGGCAAGCCAGAGGCCCAGGGCCTCGGCCGGCGGGCTCAGGGTTCGGATCGGGGCCTGCTGCTTGTCGTGGTCCGGGTCGAAGTCCAGCTTCGGCACCACGGCCTTGGGGTCCAGCAGGCCGAACAGTTCCGGACAGGGGGCGGCTTGGCCGGCGTCGATGCCCGCGTCGATCAGGGCCTGACCGGCGTGGGAGAGCCCGGCCGCACGGCGCAGCCACACGCGACCACCCAGGCAGGCCCGATCGGTGAGGGTGGCGTGGACGATGCGCAGGCCGTAGCAGGTCAGGGCGCTCGGCGGTTCGTCGCCGCGGGCACCGACCAGCCACAGGAACTGGCTGGCCAGCGCGACGCAGTGCAGCTTGGTTGCCGAGGTATCTGCGTCCGTGTGTGCCATGGAGTCTCTTCCCGTAGGGTTTCTGCGGTGCGGGCCGGGTGGTCGTTGGTGTGCGATGCGGCCAGTTCATGGGCCGACCGGGGGATTGTATCCAATGGCAGCCGCGCAGGAGACGGCGCCTTCGGTCCCCCATGATTCGCACGCCTGACCACCCCGCGGCATCGGGTCTTCGCGGCTCTGTCGCCAGACCAGGGTGGACCTCGCGGACCTCGGCTACACCGAGCTTGCCCAAACCCGCGTAGAGCGGAACGCCGCAGGCGGTTCCGCCATCTCGGTACACGACGCGATGGCGGATCGACCTGCGGGCATCCGCCCTGCGGAGACGAGCGGGTACGCCGAAGTCGTCAGCGCCGCTGCCACCGTCCCCCGGTTACGCTATAGTTTCACCATGCAACACGCCATCGACCCCAAGATCGATTGTGTCTTCAAGGCCCTGCTCGGGGCCGAGGGCAACCGTCGGCTGTTGATCCACTTCCTGAACGCGGCCTTGGGCGACGACCTGCCGGCGGACCCAGGCGGCGGCACAATAAGTACCGGGTGTTTCTTAAGATCGGTGTCGGTGAGGCTGTAACCGGCATCCGGAGGCGGCGGGAGCCCTGCCAGCCCGAACAAGAGGGCCGGGCGGTCCTGAAACAGACGGTAGAACAGCTGCACGACGCGGCGGCGGATCGCCGCTTTCTGGGGTCGGGCGTCTGAGATTATACTGAAGCATGTTCAGAATCCGGATACCGCCACCGCGCGTACCAGCCTTATGACCCAGCCGACGATCCTCTGTGATCTGAGCCCGCACCGACCCGATCCCCGGACCCTCTTACTCTATGACCGCCTGGACGGGCGGCGGCGTGAATTGGACGGACTGCGGCCCCTGGCGCCGGACCAGGCGGCTGACCTCAAGCGGCTCTATGACCTGGACCTTACCTATAACAGCAACGCCATCGAGGGCTCGACCCTGACCTATGCGGAGACGCGCGTCATCCTGGAGCAGGGTATCACCGTCGCGGGCAAGCCGTTGCGCGAGCACCTGGAGGTGATCAACCACAAGGAGGCGATCGACTTCATTGAGGAATTGGCGGCGCGGGGGGGCGGACCGATGCGCGAGTCCGATCTGCTGTCGGTCCACAGTCTGATCCTGCGCGGTATCGATCCCAAGAACGCCGGGCGCTATCGCACCGTACCAGTGGGCGTGCGGCAAGGGGATGGCGAGATTCGCCACTTCTGCGATCCGTTGCAGGTGCCGCTGGCGATGCGCGCCTTTCTGGACTGGCTCGGCGAGAATGGCAACCACCCGGTCCAGAAGGCGAGCGAGGCGCACCTGCACCTGGTGAGCATCCATCCCTTCATCGACGGCAACGGCCGCACGGCCCGGCTCTTGATGAACCTGATGCTGATCCAGGCAGGCTTCCCTCCGGCGGTGGTCCTGGTGAAGCGGCGTCTGCATTACATCGAGGCGCTGGAGAGCGCCCAGGGGGGCGGGGAACGGGGGCCATTCCTTGCGCTGATCGGCGCGGCGCTGGATGACAGTCTGACCCTTTATCTGGACGCCTTAGGCCGCGGCACGCGCTATCTCTGAAGGTGCGCACAACGCAGGTCGCAAAGCGCTCTATGACGGGCATGGCGCCGCTAACGCCCCCGCGAAAACAGCCGATCCAGTTCCACCTGGGTCACCTGGATCCAGGTCGGCCGGCCGTGGTTGCACTGGTCGGCCCGCTCCACCCGCTCCATGGCGCGCAGCAAGGCGTTCATCTCGTCGAGCGTCAGGCGCCGGTTGGCGCGCACGGCCCCGTGGCAGGCCATGGTCGACAGGACCCGATTGACCTCCTCGCTCACCCGCGCGGACTCCCCGTGCACCGCCAGATCTGAGAGCAGGTCCCGGACCAGGCGCTCCAGGTCCGCGTCGCGCAGGAGCGCCGGGACCTCGCGCACCGCCAGCGTCCCCAGGTCGAGCCGGTCGATCACCAGACCCAGACCCGCCAGGACTTGCCCGTGGGTCTCCAGCAGGCCCGCCTCGCGCGGGCTCACATGCAGGGAGACCGGCACCAGCAGGGGTTGGCTGACGATGCCCCCGGCGCGCCAGGCCGACTTGAGCCGCTCATAGCCGATGCGCTCGTGGGCGGCGTGGATGTCGACGATGATCAGCCCCGCGGCGTTCTGCGCCAACAGATAGACACCGCCGAGTTGCGCCAGGGCGAATCCCAGCGGCGGGGCCTCCCCGTCCGTTGCCGGGAGCGCCGTGCCCCAGCCCGGTCCGGCACTCTCCGCCGCCGCGGTGCCGGACACCCCCGGCCGCTGAAAGGCAAGCCCCGCGGCATAGAGACCCGCCGCCCCCTCGGCCACGCCCAGCGGGAGGCGACTGGTCCCCGGCGCCGCCGTGCTCAGATCCGCTCGCGACAGCGGCCCGAGTGCGTCCGGCGGTCCCGGGTCCGACCAAACGAGCCCCGCCGCCGCGGCCGACGCGCCCCCCTCGCCCGCCGCCCCCAGACTCCCGACCGCCAACCGCCGCTTGAGTCCGCTGAAGATGAAGTCGTGCACCTGGCGCCCCTCGCGGAAGCGCACCTCCTGCTTGGTCGGATGGACGTTCACGTCCACCAGCCGCGGCGGCAGTTCGAGAAACAGCACATAGGCCGGGTGGCGGGCCTGGTGCAGCACGTCGCTGAAGGCCTGGCGGACCGCGTGGGTCACCAGCTTGTCACGCACCATGCGCCCGTTGACATAGAAGAACTGCTGGTCCGGCTGGCTGCGGGAGAAGGCCGGGCGCAACACCCAGCCGGACAGACGCAGTCCCACCGCCTGCTCGTCCAGCCACAGTGACTGGTCGCCGAAGCCCTGACCGAGCAGGGTGTCCAGGCGGGCGCGCACCAGGTCCGAGGCAGCCCCGGCCGGGGCCAGGTCCAGCACGGTGCGGCCGTTGTGGCGCAGGCGCAGGCCCAGCTCCGGACGGGCCAGGGCGATGCGCCGCACCACCTGTTCCAGGTGCCCGAACTCGGTCTTGTCGGTACGCAGGAATTTACGCCGGGCCGGGGTGTTGTAGAAGAGGTCGCGCACGTCTACCGTGGTCCCCGGGGGATGGGCGGCGGGGCGCAACTCACCCGGGGTCCCGTCCGGCCCCACCGTCACCTCATGGCCGCTGCCCTCGTCGGCGGCCCGCGAGGTCAGAGTCAGGCGGCTCACCGAGGCGATGCTCGGCAGGGCCTCCCCGCGAAAGCCCAGGGTCGCGACCGCCTCCAGGTCGGCGAGGTCTGCGAGCTTGCTGGTGGCGTGTCGGGCCAGGGCCAGGGCCAGTTGACCGGGGGGGATCCCGCGCCCGTCGTCGCGCACCCGCAGGCGTTTGATCCCGCCCTGCTCCACCTCGATCTCGATGCGGGCGGCGCCCGCGTCCAGGCTGTTTTCGAGCAGTTCCTTGGCGACCGCGGCGGGGCGCTCCACCACCTCGCCGGCGGCGATCTGGTTGACCAGGTGGCTCGGCAGCACCCGGATCGGCAGGCCGCGGGCGGCGGCGGCGGGGGTGGATTGGTCGATCAATAGTACCCCCCGTTTCAGCTATTCTTGCGCCTGCTCAAGCCCCGCAGGGGCGCGATATACCAGCCCAGGGCAACGCCCTGGGATAGCGTTATTAATATCGGCCTAGCCCTGAAAGGGCGTGACATCAGGAGCCACGCCGTTATGTCACGCCCTTTCAGGGCTAAGCGCTGCGATAACCCATACCCAGGGCGTTGCCCTGGGCTGGTATGTTCGACCCCGTTGGGGTCGCTACGCAAGATAAGCTGAAACCGGGTCCTAGCCGTCGCCCGCGCCATTACCGGACTGCGCGTCGGCACTCAGAGGCCGCACCGCCGTCTGCTCCCGGTAGTGCTGGAAATACTGCTTGATGCCCGCCAGGATGGCCACCGCCAGGCGTTGCTGTTGGGCGCCGCTGCGCAGGCGCGCCTCCTCGCCCGGGTTGCTGATGAAGGCCGTCTCGATCAGGATCGAGGGGATGTCCGGTGACTTGAGCACCACGAAGCCGGCCTTCTGGACCCCCTGCTTGTGGGTCGCGCCGAGCCGGCTCAGGTTATTCAGCACCGCACCCGCGGCCTTCACGCTGCGCTCCTGGGCGGCGTTCTGCACCATGTCGAGCATCACGGTTGCGAGTTGGTCATCGTGCTCCCCCAGGTCCACCCCGCCCACGCGGTCCGCGCTGTTCTCCTTGTCAGCCAGCCACTTGGCCGCCTCGCTGCTGGCGCCCCGGCGCGACAGGGTGAACACCGAGGAGCCCCGCGCCCGCGGGCTGTCGAAGGCGTCCGCATGGATGGAAATGAACAGGTCCGCGTTGTGCTTGCGCGCCTTGCGGATGCGTCCGCGCAAGGGCACGAAGGTGTCACTGTCGCGGATCAGCACCGCTCGCATCCCCGGCTCCTTTGCCACCAGGGCGGCCAGACGCCGCGCGATGGCGAGCGTGATGTCCTTCTCGCGCGTGCCGTGGGCGCCGATCGCCCCCGGATCAGCGCCGCCGTGGCCGGCATCGATCGCCACCACCAGGGTACGCGCCGCCCGCGCCCGCGCCCGTGCCTTGGTGCGCGGCGGCGGCTGGGCACTGGGGGGGGCGTTCGCGTTCAGGGCCTCAGCCGCGGCAGCGACGGCGGCAGCGGTGACGGTGTTGGTGTTGGTATTGGTGTCGGTACGGGCATCGGCACCAGTCCTGGCCCCCGCGGTAGGAATCAGGTCCACCACCAACCGGGACCCGCGTCCCGCGTCCGCCGCCATGGCATAGCTCTTGATCCCCACCGGGCGTTTCAGATCCAGGACGATGCGCAGGTCGTCCCCCGCCCGCGCCCCGCTGCGCAACCCGGTGAGATTGGGGTCGTCCCCGGCGGGCTTGGGGAGCTTGGCGGCGAGTCGCGCGTCCGCGAGGTCGATGACCAGCCGGTCCGGCCCGGCGAGCAGGAAGATCTGCGGCGTAACCTTCGCGCTCAGGGCCAGCACCAGCCGGGTCTTGTCCGGGGCCTGGGTGACGCGCACACCCGTCACCCGCACCGGCTCCGCCGCCAGGGTGGGCGACAGCAGCAGCAGGAGCACCGGCAACAGGACGGCGAACAGCGGCTTCACGGCTTTCACCCGAGGGCAGAATGCGGCGACGGACATGCCCAAAAGATAGCACGGTCCTAGGACCTTTTCCAAATGAAATCCTGAGATTAGACAGGCTTTCTCAAGAACCCGACAGATGGTGGCGGGATCAAACCCCCTCGATCGCCGCGGCGAGTGTCTTAACCGCCAGGATTTCAAGCCCCTCCACCCCCTCCTTCGGCACATTGCCGGCCGGGACTATGGCCCGGCGGATGCCGTGTTTGGCGGCCTCGCGCAGCCGGTCCGGGCCGTTGGGCACCGGCCGCACCTCACCGGAGAGCCCGATCTCACCGAAGGCCATCAGCTCCAGCGGCAGCGGGCGGTCGCGGTAGCTGGAGAGCACCGCCAGCACCAGGGGCAGGTCGGCCGCCGTCTCACTGATCCGCACCCCGCCCACCACGTTGACGAAGACGTCCTGATTGAACATGCCGATGCCGCCATGGCGGTGCAGCACCGCGAGCAGCATGGCGAGCCGATTCTGGTCGAGCCCCAGCGCGACCCGCCGCGGATTGGCCAGCGGGCTCTCATCGACCAGGGCCTGCACCTCGACCAAGAGCGGCCGGGTCCCCTCGCGCGTCACCATCACCACGCTGCCCGGCACCGGTTGGTCGTGGCGCGACAGGAAGATGGCAGAGGGATTCCTGACCTCCCGCAGGCCCCGATCGCCCATGGCGAAGACCCCCAACTCGTTCACCGCCCCGAAGCGATTCTTGATCGCCCGCACCATCCGGAAGGGCCCGCCCGCCTCGCCCTCGAAATAGAGGACCGTGTCGACCATGTGCTCCAGCACCCGCGGGCCGGCGAGCGCCCCCTCCTTGGTCACATGCCCGACCAGGAACACCGCCGTGTCCGCCCGCTTGGCGAAGCGCACCAACTGCGCCGCCGTCTCGCGCACCTGGCTGACCGAGCCGGGGGCCGAGGGCAGCAGGTCCGTGTAGAGGGTCTGGATGGAGTCCACGACGATCACCCGCGGCCCCTCGCGTTCCGCCAGGGCCAGGACGCGCTCCACGCAGGTCTCCGCCAGCAACCGAATGCCGGCCCCGGTCACCCCCAGGCGCCGGGCGCGCAGCCCGATCTGCTGGGGCGACTCCTCCCCGCTCACATAGAGCACCGGGTGCTGGGCGCCCAGCGACTCGCACGCCTGCAGCAGCAGGGTGGACTTGCCGATCCCCGGGTCCCCGCCCAAGAGCACCACCGAGCCGATCACCAGTCCCCCGCCCAGCACCCGGTCCAGTTCGCCGATCCCGGTGCCGGTGCGCACCCGCTCCTCGGGCTTAAGGTCCGCCAGGGACTGGATCTCCGACTGCGCCGCCCCCGCGAACCCGCCCCGCACGGCCGCACGGTGCTGGGACGGCGGCGGCCGTGTCGCCTCCTCCACGCTGTTCCAGGCCCCGCAATCGGCGCACTGACCGCTCCATTTGGGCTGCGCCGCCCCGCAGGCGTTGCACACATAGGCGGCGCGGGGCTTCGGGGGAACGGTGGCCATTAGTGGTTGCCCTTGCAAATGGGTGCGATCAGAACTGATGTGGTGACCGAGATCCCCGGTACGCTGTCGTTGTCGTTGTCGTTGTCGGTGTCGTTGTCGGTGTCGGTGTCGGTGTCGTTGTCGGTGTCGTAATCGAATAATCCGACCACGATTACGACAACGACAACGACAACGACAACGACGCAAAACCCGGCCCGGCGCTGGCCGGGTCGGGTCATGAGCAGGCGTCCAGCCCGCCGGGCGCGGCTCGCCTGATCAGGTGCCGGGGACGATGTCCACCGTGATGATCGCCTCCACCTCCGGGTGCAGGCGCAGCGTGACCGGGAACTCACCGACGGCACGCAGCGCGGCCGGGAGGCGCACCTCCGCCTTGGTGATGGCCACCCCGGCGCCGGTCAGGGCGGTGGCGATGTCGCCCGCGCCCACCGAGCCGAACAGGCGGCCCTCGTCGCCGGCCTTGCGGGCGATGGTGAGGCGCAGCCCTTCCATGGCGGCCTTGCGCTCCTGCGCACCGGCCAGGTTGGCGGCGGCCTCACGCTCCAGTTCCGCGCGCCGGGCCTCGAAGGCCTCCAGGTTCTTGGCCGTGGCCGACACGGCGAACCCGCCGGGGACCAGATAATTGCGGCCATAACCGGGGCGCACCTTGACCTTCTCGCCAAGGCTGCCCAGACCACCGACGTTCTTCAGCAGGATGACTTCCACTTCGCTTTTCCTCGAGTCTTTAGGGGGACGGCCGTGCGTGCAGCGCACGCGCGGTCCGGCAATTCAGGCCGGGGGCCGCGGCCCGAGGCGGGCACGCAGGTCGACCCAGATATCCACCAGGCCCAGACAGGCCACCAACACCAGGGTGCGGGGCATGAACACGACCAACAACATATAGAAACCCACCAGCCAAGCGCGCCGCGCGCCGCGCTGCGCGATCAACTGGTGGATGACCGCCAGCCCCTGGAACAGCCACAGGGGGGAGAGCACGAGCAACAGGTCCGGGATCAGGCCGGGGCCCGGCTGAAAACCGACGCCGGCCACCAGCAGCAGGCCGACGAGACCGACCACCGGGTGTAACCGGAAGGAGCGGAAATCCGCCCCGAAACCGCCCGGATTGTAGAGCTGCCCCTGCCACCAACGCCCGATGAAGAGCCCCACCAGCACCTGCAGCATCAAAGCCGCGGCCAGGGCCCCGGTCATCCAGGGGGCCAGGGTCACAAAGACCGCCGCGGCGGCCGACTCGTCCAGTCCCCCGTCCTTGATCAGGGCCGCGCGCAAGGGCTCCAACAACCGCAGCCAGGCGCTGGTCGGGTCGCCGATCAGCGCATGGATGGACAGGACGCCCAAGACCCCGGCCAGCCCCGCCGCCTGGGCAGTGAACGCCAGTGACCGGGAGAAGCGCAGGATCGCCGCGAGCCCCCACACCGGCAGCCACAGGACCAGCAGAATCGCGAGCGCTGGCCAGGGCGAACCCAGCAGCAGGGTGCACAGGATCAGGCAGCCCAGCCCCGCCAGGGCGCCGACCCGCACGCCGTACCAGGTCCCGCCGCGCAGGGTCACCAGGGCCAGGGTCGCACTGCTCAGCAGGCCCACGAGCGGGAGCAGCAGGGACAAGAGCCCGGTGCACCAGGCCACCAGGCTGGCTTGCACCGGCCCACGCATGATGAACGCGGCCAGGGGCTTCATCGGCTGGGAGGCGCGGCAGGTCCGGACCGGTCCCGGGCGCGGCGCTCACCCGCCCGGTGCCGGGCCGGCGCCCGCTCGGGGCCCCGGATCAATGCGCGTCGGTATAGGGCAGCAGGGCCAGGAAGCGGGCCCGCTTGACCGCCTGGGCGAGCTGGCGCTGGTACCTGGCGGAGGTGCCGGTGATGCGGCTCGGCACAATCTTGCCGGACTCGCTCACATAGGCCTTGAGCAGGTTGAGGTCTTTGTAGTCGATCTCGGCGATACCCTCGGCGGTGAACCGGCAGTAACGCTTGCGACGGAAGAAACGGGAGCTATTTTCCATGGTGTCTGGCCCTTTGAATGTCGATGAGCGGGGTCGGTCTTCAGTCGCTGTCCGCGTCGCCGCCAAGCGGCTCGGGGCGCTCGCGCTCCTCACCGGTCTTCAGCAGCGGGGACGGCTCGGTGACCGCCGCGTTACGACGCAGGATCAGATTGCGCAGGACCGCGTCGTTGAAGCGGAAGGCACTCTCGAGCTCGTCGATCGCCTCCTGGTCGCACTCCACGTTCATCAGCACATAGTGGGCCTTGTGGACCTTGTTGATCGGATAGGCCAGGGGCCGCCGACCCCAGTCCTCGAACCGGTGCACCACCCCGCCGCGCTTCTCCAGGTTGCCACGGTAGCGCTCTACCATGGCCGGCACCTGTTCGCTCTGGCTCGGGTGAACCAGAAACACCACTTCAAAATGTCGCATTGCTGCTCCTCATGGATTGACAGCCTCCCGCCGGGGTCGGTCCGAAACCGACGCCGGGGGTGAGGCAAGGAGTTTTCCCGGATCGCGGGAAACCAGGCATTATACGGAGAAAGGGGGGGGAGTCAAAGGGGTTCGGAGTTCGGAGTTCGGAGTTCGGAGTTCGGAGTTCGGAGTTCGGGGTTCGGAGTTCGGGGTTCGGGGTCAGGTCGCGCGGCGGGCGCGCGAAATTGTCGATATCGGTGCGCGCCTCCAGCCGGGGGGCCGGTTCGGCCTGGCCGACGTCGCAGGCATCCACCCGGCCGTCGCACTCCCGATTCAGGTCCAGGGCGCGCCGCGGGTCGCCGTCTCGTCCCGGGCGGAGTTCCCCCGACTCATGCTCAGCACTTGGATCACGGCAGGGGCGCCCAGCCCCGGCACCGGGCCAGACGGGCCAGGCGCGCTCCGGGTCCCGCCACCGGGCGATCTGGTTCAGTGCGGGTTGCCAAGACTTGGGGACAATCCAAGCCTACCCGGGCAGCCAATCTTCGGCCAAGACCTGTCCGGGCGACCATGGGCAGATTTCGGGAAAGCCAGACAGACTTGCCTCAGATGCAACCTGGGCCGTTGCATCGTCCCAGACCTCCAGCCACCACTCGGGGTTCTTTGAGTTCCGGCTTCAGGCTCGGCGTCTTGTCGAGGCGCCGCGCCACGCCTCTGCGCTGATTGCTGATGGTGATTTGCCAACTCGCGCCGCGGCGCTCCGGTTGGAGCTGCCACTTGATGAGGTGGGCCAGGAGGACCGCCATGCGATTGGCCAGCTCGCGCTGCTCGCTCTTGCCCACGTCTTCGATCTCCTCGGCCAGATGCGGGGTGTCCAACAGGTCGAGGCGGCACTCGCGCAGGAACCTTGCCTGCTCGTTGGCCCAGGCGACCACGTCGTTTTCGTAGCGTGCGGTCTCAATCATGGGTCTGTCCTCGGTGGCTTCTGCGGCGGCGGGCGGTCGGCACACCGGGACCCCACTGGCGCGCGCCGCGACGCCTCTGCAAGACGTTGGGGCGCGACTGATGCCGCTTCCACCGGATGGCAGATTACTATAGCCTGGGACCTGGGCAACCAGAAGCCCGCTTCTTGTTTGGCGCAAGGGCCGGGGCGGGTGAGTTCGGGTAGACTGCCGACACGACTCTGGAAGGTTCCCGACCATCAGCAAAGGAGCCGCGAATGCCCCAGCGCCCGTTCGACCCGCCCGTCTACGACTGCTTTTTGAGCTACCGCTCAGCCCGGTTCGACTGGGTGGAGACCCTGGCGCGCAACCTGGTGAGCCAGGGGCTCAAGGTCTTTCTGGACCGCTGGGGGCTGATCCCGGGGGAGGACTTTCCCACCTAGCTCGACGGGGCGCTCAAGGCATCGCGCGCCGGGCTGTTGGTGGCGAGCCCGGACACGGTGGACTCCGAATGGGTGCGCAACGAATGGAATCGGATGCTCGCCCACCGTCATACCGATCGCGGCGGCGGTGCTGCCGCCCCCTTCCGGATCGTCCCCCTGCTGCTGGGGCCGATGCCCGCCCTGCCCTTCATCGGCAACTATCACGGCATCGACTTCGGCGCGGCGACCGACGAGCCCGGCTACCGGCGCGCCTTCGGGATGCTGGTCAAGGCACTGGCGGGCGAGCCCCCGGGGCCGGACCCGTACCACCGGGGGCCGCTGATCCTGCCGCCCGGGCTCGCGGCGGACCCGCCGATGGCGCCGAGCCAGCGGGGCGCCATCGACGAGGCCCTGCTGCTGCTGCGCTCGCCCAACCCGGTCGCCATCCTGGCGCAGCGGCACTACCCGCTGGGGCGCATCGCCGCGGTGTTGGCGCAGCGGCTGGGCGAGCAGTATGGCGCGGAGCGGGTGGTGCAGATCGCGCCGCTGAACGACCCGGGGACCGACGGCGCGACCTATTTCGCCCATCTGGCCCGGCAGGCCGGACTGGACGGGACCGTCGTCGGCGCCGGGACTTGGCGCCAGGCCCTGGAGGAGCGCTTGCGCGGCGATCCATGGGCGCTGGTGGTGCGGGACTTTGACCAGGGTCCGGACGGGCCGCGCCGGGCCCTGGCCGCGGAGCTGCGCGCCCTGGCCGGCGGCGGCCGGGCGCGCATCGCGGTCCTGGGCGGAGTCCACCTGGCCGAGCAGATCTACGCGACCCCGGAACTGTCCCTGCTGCGCGGGGCGAGCCCGGTCATGCTGGACGACCCGACCGCCCTGGACCTGGTCCACTGGCAGCGGGAGCTGTTCCCGGCCCTGGCGCCCTGCCCGGCCGAACTCGACGCCATCGCCGAGTGCTCCGGCGGACACCCCAGGCTGATCCAGCACGCGCTGGTCGCGCTGGGTCTGGGCCAGGACTGGCGCGCCGCGCTCGCCGACACCCGGCCCTACGAGCCGCTGCTCACGCCCTATTACCCGCACCGGGAATCGGTCTGCCGGCTGCTGCGCCAGGGCATCCCGGGGCTGGCCCAGGGGTGGGACCCGGACCCGCTGGTGCGCGGGCTCTATTGGGACAACCTGCTGGCGCGGCGCGGGGGGCGCTATGCGTGGCGGTCGGCGGGGATTGAGGACGCGGCGCGGAGGCTGCTGGGGTGCGGGGGATGAGACGGCTGGTCGCCGCGCTGGTCGTTTGGGGGTTGCTGATCCTGGCGGGGACGGCTTGGTCTGCGGCGTCGACGCTGGTGGATAGGCCGGAGCGGGTGGAAGGGTATGTGGTACTGGCGCCGCCAATGGGCAAGGTGAACGTCCTGGCCGTCGATCCACAGGGGCACTGGTTGGCCTCGGGCTCGGGCGACAACACCTTGCGCGTCTGGGACCCGGCCACCGGGACCTTGCTCCACACCCTCACCGGGCACACCGGTTCGGTCCGGACCCTGGTCGCCGATCCCGAGGGGCGCTGGCTGGCCTCGGACTCATGGGACAACACAGTGCGGATCTGGAACCCGGCGACCGGGACCCTGTTGCACACCCTCGCGGGGCACACCGGTTCGGTCTCGGCAATGACCGCCGATCCCCAGGGGCGCTGGTTGGCCTCGGGCTCATTCGACAACAGTGTACGGGTCTGGGACCCGGCAACCGGCACGCTGCTCCACGCCCTGACCGGGCACACCGGTTCGGTCCAGACCCTGGCCGTCGATCCCCAGGGGCGCTGGCTGGCCTCGGGCTCGGGTGACGACACGGTGCGGGTCTGGGAACCGGGTACCGGCGCATTGCTCCACACCCTCGAGGGGCACACCGCTCGGGTCTCTGCCCTGGCCGCCGATCCCCAGGGACGCTGGCTGGCGTCGGGCTCGCAAGACAATACCGTGCGGCTCTGGCACCCCGCGACCGGGACCTTGCTCCACACCCTGACGGGGCACACCGATGCGGTCCGGGCCCTAGCTGCCGATCCCCGGGGGCGCTGGCTGACATCGGGCTCGGACGACGAGACCGTGCGGGTCTGGGATCCAGCGACCGGGACGCTGCTCCACACTCTCACCGGGCAGACCGGTTCGGTCAGTGCCCTGGCCGCCGATCCCGAGGGGCGCTGGGTGGCATCTGGCTCATCGACCGACCCCATCGTGCGGGTTTGGGACCCGGCGACCGCGACCCTACTGCGCACGCTGGAGGGGCACACCGGTTCGGTCTTGGCGCTGGCAGCCGATCCCCAGGGGCGCTGGCTGGCGTCGGGTTCGGGCAACAACATTGTGCGGGCCGAGTCCTCGGCCACCGGGACCAGCGAGCGATGGCGCGTGGCGGGAGGTTGGCTGGCATCGAGCTCATCGACAGACCCCACCGTGCGGGTCTGGGACCCCGCGACCGGGACGCTGCTCCACACCCTCACCGGGCACACCGGTTGGATCAAGGCCCTGGCCGCCGATCCGCAGGGGCGCTGGCTGGCTTCGGGCGCTACCGACGGGACGGTGCGGATCTGGAGCACCAACTCTTGGACAACCATCCGTATGCTGATCGGTGGATCGGGGCGCGACTGGACAACCTGGGACGCGAACAGCGGATTGGCGCGCTGGGAATCCGGCGGACTGCTGCTGCAACAGACGCCGGATCGCGGCCTGCAACCCATCCCACCCACCCCGACCGCCAACGGCGCCGATCTGGCCCTGGTCTCCAGCACGCCGCCGGAGCAAATCGCGGCCGATGGCCTGGCAACCTGGACAATCGAGGTCAGAAACTCAAGCAACATCCCCGCCCACTGGATCCGCGCCGAATCGGCCAGCGATTCGGACAGCCTTGCCGTTTACGGCTCCCGCACCGAGATCCGCCTGAACCCCGGCGAGCAGACCAAGCTCGAGTTGAAGGTCGCCCTCCGCCGCCTGCCCGCCGGCAAGGACCCCGCAGGCTGGGTCCAGGGCTGGCCGGAGCGGGCCAGTCTGCCGCCGATCCGGGTCTTGAGCGCCGGTGGCGCCGGTCCGCTCGTCCCGGGCGGGCAGGAGATCCCGGTGGAGCGCCCGAGCCTGGCCCCCAGTGGCGAGCTGTTGGAAGACGGCAAGACCATCCGCGTCACCCTCGCCAACCAGGGCACCGGGTCCTCCGGCCCGCTGCGCATCCGGCTCGGCTCGCCCTCCTGCCGTGCCCAGGCGCAAACCCAGTCCCAAACCCAGCACCAGGCCGAGATCGGGACCGGCAAGCCCACCGACTCCTGCCGACGGCTGCTGCGCCTGCTCGACTCGCTGGTGGAGGACGCCGCGGTCCAGTCCATCCCGGCCCTGGACGCCCGGCCGGTCTCCTTCGCTGCCCAGGAGCGACTTAACGTCAAGGACCTGGAGCGTCTCTCGCTCCTCGCCTACCGCACCCAGGGCCCGGCGACCGACTGGGACTTTGCGGCGATCCCGATCTCCGGCGCGCTGCCGGTCTGGCTGCTGAGCGCCGCAGCCCTGCTGCTGCTCGCCACCGCGGCGGCGGTGTATTACTGGCGGCGCTACCAGCACCCGCTGGTGACAACGATCTGCCGCGATGCGCAGGCCCTCTTCGCGCTCGCCCCCGAGCGCCTGCCGGAGGCGGAGCGTCGGCTGCGCCTGATCCGGCGCCTGGACGGCGCCATGGACGCGCTCGGCCTGCCGCGGGCGAGCCTTGATCGGGTGCGTGCCTGGCTTTCTGCACCGGCCGCGGAGCAGGCGCGGCAGATCGCCGAGCGGCTCGGGGCGGCGTGCCACCCGCTGGAGCCCGACGGGCAGCGGGCCGAGCCGCCCGTCTGGCGGCTGGGGCTCCAGGCGTTCCCGCAGAACCTGAGCACGCTGGCCCTGACCCTGGTCCCGGCCGGATCGTTCAGCCAGAGCGACCCGGAGGGCCTGCTCCAGGGGCTGCGCGAGCGCCTGGACGCGGTCCGCGGTCTTGGGACCGGCGGCCTGCCGCTCCTGATCCTGAGCGCGGACGGCGAGACCCAGCGGGACCTGAACCGGCGCACCGCGGAGCGGCGCGACCGGCTGATCGCACCAGCCCCGGAGGTCCTGACCCGGCTCCTGCTCGCCCCCGAGCCGGCCCTGGTCCTGGCCCGGGCGCTGGCCGAGCGCATCCCGCGCACCGAGCTCTCGCCCTACCAGACCGGCGGCGGGGTGCAGGACCCGCGGATGTTCTTCGGCCGCGCCGGGCTCTTGGACCACATCGTCAACCGGGACCCGGGCAATTATCTGGTGGTCGGCGGCCGTCAGGTCGGCAAGTCCAGCCTGCTCCAGGCGGTGGCGCGCGCGCTCGCGGGCTCCACCCGGGTGCGGGTGCACTATTGCGCGCTGGGCGGTGCGGACCTGGCGGAACCGCTGGCCGCCGCGCTCGGGCTGGCAGCAGGCGCGGGGCTTGCCGACATCGAGTCGCTGCTGCACCGGTCGGGGGGCGCGCGGCCCCGGGTCCTCTTGATCGACGAGTCGGACGCCTTCGTGCGCGCCGACGCGGACCGGGACTACGCGGTGCTCAAGCGCCTGCGGGGGCTGAGCGAGTCGGGCCTCGCCTATTTCAGCTTCGCCGGCTACTGGACGCTCTTCGAGCGCTCGGCACTGGACTTTCATTCGCCGCTCAAGAACTTCGGCGAGCTGATCCAGGTCGAGGAGTTGGAATGGGAGGCCTGTCTCGCGCTGGTGCAGCGCTGGCTCGGGCTCTCGCTCGCATCCAACGCGCTCGCCGAGCGCCTGGTGCGCGACTGCGGCCAGCGCGCCAACCTGATCGCGATGGCCTGTCACCAGCTCGTCGCCCGGGTCCGGCCAGACCAGCGGGAGATCGGCGCCGCGGACCTGGAGGCGGTGCTCGCGGGCGAGCGCATCCGCGACGAGCTGCTCGGCAACTGGCACAAGCTGGTCGCCGACGAGACCGAGCAGCGGCTGGACCGCATGGCGGTCTATGCGTCGGTGGACTGGAACGACTTCGGCTATGGCGAGTTGGCCGCGCGCCTCTCGGATGCGGGGCTCACGGTGGACCCGGAGCGGTTGGAGCGCAGCCTGCGGCGCCTGCGGCTCGCCTTCGTGCTGGGACTCGCAGACGGCCGCTATTGCTACCGGGTCCCGCTGCAACAACGGCTGATCCGGCAGGACGACCCGGGGATACGGCTGCGGCAGGAGGTCGCGAACCAGGGGGGTTTCCTGATGTGATGCCGCTCACCCCCCGGTGGGAGCGGCTTTAGCCGCGACGCTCGGGCAACCCGCGAGACCTCGTCGCGGCTAACGGCTATGAAGGCTCGTCCGTTACCCCGAAACATGATAAGGAGCTTGGGGGCGCGGCCTCCGGCCGCGATGCGGCACTGTGGCGAACTCCGATGCCGCGTTCCCGCGCGCCCCGTCGCGGCTGAAGCCGCTCCCACAGGCGCCGTCACCGTCGGGTTCGGCTTCGCTAACCCGACCTACCCAACTGCGCCGGATTGGCGTCACGTCAGGTCCCGGCGCGGCCCGCGGCGGACGCATCCAGCCAGCAAGCCGAGGCCGAGCAGCAGCAAGACGGGGGGCTCGGGCACTTGCAGGGGCTCGGCATAGAGGAAGTCGTCCATCACCACGACGTCGTCGTTGGGATTGCCGAGGTTACCATTGGATAGGATGGTGTTGAGGCCCGCGGTGATGCGGACAAGGCCGATGCGCTCGCCGGCATCGGCCACGGCGCCCAGAAACGACAGACCCTGGTTCCCCGATTGCAGGGCGTCGCGGGTAAAGATGGCCGCTCCGTCCTGATCGAAGAATTCTACCTTGGCGGAAATGGTCTCGACATCCACGAAGATCAGGCCAAAGGCGCTGGTAGTGGCGGCTGTGCTGGTGCCGGGCAGGAAGAACGAGACCTCGGTGACGTTACTCCCGATGGCGGTGAACAGCCGTTGGGCGCTGAAGGTCTGGAAGTCGTTTGGGAACCCGAACAGAACGGGGGAGCTTTGACCCGAGTTCGTGCTCACCATGAAGCCGGTGCCGGGGGTGCTGAACTCGACGCCGCGCGGCGAGGTGCTGTTGAAGAAGTCGCCGGGCATCGGGGCGGGGTCGGCGAGGGTATTGGGGACGCCATCCCAGTTGATCTCCCGGCGCTGCCCGCCGAAAGAACCGTTAGGCCCAGCAACGGTGTCGCCGCCGACGGCGGTCCGGAACCCGTCACGGGCCGCGGTGATCGCGGCGGCATCGGCGCCCGCCGCCTCGAAGACCACAAAACTGCCGTGGGCGGCGGACGCCGAGAGCAGCAACACCGCGGCGAGCATAGGTAGGCGTGGCATGGTCCAGTCCTCATCGGTTTGGGTGATCGGGGAGGGTCCCCGGGCGGAGGGGCCTGTGGGGGCGGTGGGCACGCCCGTACTTACCGACGGCGATAACCTGCCCACTTCGCCGTCAAGCGCCCTCTCGAACTTTTCGGGATGGGCTGACCAAGCCAAGCGGCGGCCCCCTTGGTCCGCACCGCGAGTCATCCGCACCGGCGGCAACCGGCCGACGACTTGGTTGCAGCCCCACTCTGCAATCCTGAGGATACAAGTCGGAAATTCAACCGCCCACAACCGCGTGTTGCTACGCTGGCGCTCAACCAACTCTCTGCCGCGCACACGCAGCGCTTTGCCGATCGGCTGGCGCGGATGCACGGGGCGGCGATGAAGATGGGCCAACTGATGTCCCTGGACGGCTCCGACCTACTCACCCCGGAGGCGGCCGCGATCATGGCCAGCCTGTGCGACCGCGCCCAGCCGATGCCGCTGGGGCAGATCAACCAGGTGGGGAACGCGGCATCGGAGTTCGCCGCAGCGCCGCATCGCGGCCAGAGGCCACTCCCACAGATCCTTTCATGTTCCGGGGTGCCGGACGAGCCTGCATGGCCGTTAGCCGCGACGCAAGGCCGCGGTCACCCTTAGAAAGAGCGGTTCTCACGCCAAGGCGCCAAGCTCGCCAAGGTTTTTTCGTGCCTTATCGGCGGTGGGCGATGCACCCGGCGGGTGGTCTGGATGCTGGATCTACCCTATTGAATTTCTTGGCGAGCTTGGCGCCTTGGCGTGAGCACTTGCCGGATCTGGGTTTACCCCTTCAGGTCGGCCGCGACAAGTCCGACCGGCCATCCATGGATTTGCGCCACCCGACAACCTTTGCGCGAATCTCGTCCACGGTCTGAGCAAGCTCCGGCCCCATTCGTTTGAAATCGTTCGCTCTCGATTCGCCGAGCTCCGCGAGCAGGGCGAAGTAATGCGGCTTGAATCGATCCTTGAATCGGTAAGCGGCGAAGGCTTCGTCTTCAAACAGCCGACGGACGTAGGCAGTTTGCTCGGCGGCGAGCAGGACGGTCAGAAGAGTGGTGATACCAGATGCTTCTGCATCGAAATCCAATCTCGGAAGTCTCGCCTCCAACACCTCGAATGCCTTGGGGACTTCCTGGTTCCAAACGTAAGCAAAGGCTACCCCAAGCCCTGAATCCCCGATCCTAAGTCTTCTCATCTCCGAGCTCAACTCAAGTCCCGCTTCGCGAAGCCTGGCATATATTCCATCTGTCTGGTTCCAAAGTTCAACGAGGCCAGGATAAATATCATACCCCTCAGGCGCCTTTACCTTTTCACGCGCTTCCAAATCAGACAAAGCTCCGTCAAGATCTCCGCGCTCCATCCGATGGACAAGCTGACCGCCAATGGCTGTCGATTTCGTCAGGAGAGATGAGAATTCGTCACATAGCTTGAGTGCTTTCTTAACGTATTCAAGCAGCTCGATCCGATCCATCGCTGCCATACGTTCTCTGTCGAAGAGCGGGCGGAGATGCGCGGGAAAAGCGCTTTCGTACTCTTCGACTAGCTCGGTGACGGAGGGCTCGACGCGATCCCGCAGGTCCCCGGCCAGGTACTCCCTCGTCGCCTTCACCAACCGATCCTCGGTCTCCAGGTCCAACCCCGCCCCACGCAATGCCTCGGTCATTAGCCAGGCATGGTCGGGCGCCAGGAGCGCGTCGCTGAGCATGGTCAGGTGACCGAGCGCACGCGCGCGCAGGTCATCCGGCGAGCACCAGATCTCCAGAAACCGCACCAGCCACAGCGCCCGGCGCCGGTCGCCGGGGCGGCCGTGGCGCATCAGGTACCAGATATTGAAGAAGCGCTCGGCGAGCCGGTAGAGGTTGTTCTTGGTGCTGGTGGCCTCGGTGTGGATGACGTTGGCGCGCTCCAACTGCTTGAGCTGGGCCGCGATCTGCTTACTGGGCAGGCGCGTGGCGCGGGCGATCTCACCGGCGGACAGTGCATCCCAGCCCAGTGCGACGGCGTCGACGATGGCCTGCTGCTGCGTCGGCAGGTCATCCATCCGGTGCTTGTAGAGCGGGGTGACCCGGTCAAGCAGGAGTTCCAGGTCGCGGAATGCGTTGCCGTCCCGGTCGAGCAGGATCTCGAAGAGCAGCACCAGGGTGCGCGGGACGCCGGCAGTAAGACGCCTGAGGGTCTCGATCCGCCCTGGGGTGTGCACGATCACCTCCTCCAGTCGCGCCTGCTGCTCCGCGGTGCCCAGATGCCGGAGCAGGGTCAGTGCCTCCTCCTGGGAGAGGCCCGGGAGATTGATCTCGCGGAAGAACTGGTAGAAGGGCGCGCCGTGGTCGTAGTGCTGCTCCAGCATGACAGTGGACGCGCCGAGGATCTGGATGCGCTTGGTGGTGTGCAGGATCTCCCGCAGACGCTGCTGCTCCGGCCGCTTGAGCTTGCCGAAGAGGTCGCCGATGTTGTCGATCAGCAGGACCAGCCGCAGGCCCTGGTCGGCCAGGGCGCGGTCCAGGATGAGATAACAGTCCTTCTCGTAGTAGGGCGTTTCCCAGGCGGCCTCGATTGCCTCCGGAAGTCCTGTGAAGCCCGGTCTGTCGCAGAGCAGGCTTGCCGCCTCCTCCCAGAGTCGGCAGAGGCTGGTGACGCCGTAGAGCTCTTCCCTGAACAACAGCGGGATCAGCCAGTCGCGCGTCTCTTGATTGTCCCGCAGCGCGATCTGGATACGGCGCAGCAGGCTGGTCTTGCCCTGTCCTCGTTGGCCCTGAACAATCACGTGCTCGGGCTCGTCCTGCGGTCCGTTGCTCAGGATCGTTCGCAGCAGCTTGTCGGTCAGCTCCAGTCGGACGGAATAGCGGGCCAGGAACTCGGCCTCCGGCATCGCCTGCGGGTTGTAAACCCCGCCCAGTGTCTCACTCATCGTACTTGCTCTGCGTCGCTCAATTGGCAACGTTGCGCCACCACCATTCCCGGATGACCGGCGAGTTGAAGTGATAGCGCGCCGGGTCCTCCTGGTTGTTGAGGTAGCCGTCATGCTTGAGAATGCCGACGAGATCGACCTGATGCTCCAGCAGGCCATGCTCCACGGGTTGAGGCATCGGGTGGCAACTCCTCCGCGAGACGCCTGATGAAGAGGGGTATCAGCCAATCCCAGCCGATGCGCCCGAGCAGGTGCTCGCGCACCTCCTGCGCGAGGTCCGCGAGGCCGAGACCGGCCAGTTCCTGGTCCAGGAAGGCGCGTCCCTCGTCCGGGGTGAGCGGAGGGATGCGCAGCGTCTTCAGGTCATTGATATGCTTGCTTGCACCGAGGGCCGCCGCGACGTTCTCCAGTCCAATCGAGCCGGCGAAGACAAACTGGATGCGCTCCCCGAGGCTGGGATCGTGTCGGCAGTCGCGCAGGGTCTGGAGCATCCGAATGGCTTCGCGCCGTTCCGGCTCGGACTTGCTCCCCAGGGTGTTCTCCACCGCCTGCGGGAGCTCATCGACCATCAGGACGATGCGCCCATCCAGTTCCAGGCCTCGGCAGAATTGGACAAACTCGCCGAGGTGATCCACCGGCCCGGAGGCCCCAAAACGTACCTTTGAGCCGATCTCCTCAATGCGAATCTGTTTGACCCAGGTAGCGAAGCGCCGGGAGGCGCGGCTGAGTCGACCGACGAATTCCTGATCCAGGAGTGCGGACAAGAGCTTTCGATACAGCTCATCGACCGAATCCACAGACTCCACGAAGACATAGACGGGGAAAAAATCGGCGCTGGGCCGGGCGAGTGCCTGCTTGAGGAGCGTGGTCTTGCCGATGCGCCTGGGCCCTGGGATCAGCAGGTGACGGCCGGACTGCAGGGCTCTCCAAAAGGCGTCTTCGAGGTTCGGACGCTGGAAGGTCGACATGGCGAGAAGAGAACTTTAGCAACGAATTTGTTGCCACTATAGATAACAAAAACTTCGTTGTCAAAGTGACGTGAGCCGCCACTTCCCATCCCGAGGTAAACACCTCAGCGCCCGGCGCCGTTCAACCTAGAAAGAGCAGTTCGCACGCCAAGCCACCAAGCTCGCCAAGGTTTTTGAGCACCTTATCCGCCTTAGGCTATCCACCCACCGGGTGATTTGGTGACTGCGCCTACGCTATTGTCTTTCTTGGCGAGCTTGGCGAGCTTGGCGCCTTGGCGTGAGTAACTGCCAGACTTAGCGTGCAGCGACGCCTGGGCCGCGGACCTGCCGTAAGGGCCGGCGTCAGGGGCCGCCGGCGTCCAACACCCCCAGGCGTTGGGCTTGCCGGCGCCTGGATTGCGCATCGACATCTGCGGCCGCATATTAGCGCCCACTGATAGGCCACCTGGCCTGCAACCACCTGTCGAGGGCCTCGCACCATGGCCAACCCCCAACTCCCCGGCGGCCTGGCCGTCCCCAGCAAACGCCTGGCCCGGCTCTGGCACCTGGGCCGCGCCACCGGTGACCTGGCGGCGGGGGTCGGGGTGCGCGGCTTAATCGAGTTGGCGCTCAACCGCGACGGCGGGATGAACCGGGTCCAACTCTCCGCCGCGCACACGCAACGCTTCACCGATCGCCTGGCGCGGATGCGCGGGGCGGCGATGAAGATGGGGCAACTCATGTCCCTGGACGGCTCCGACCTGCTCACCCCGGAGGCCGCCGAGATCATGGCGAGCCTGCGCGACCGCGCCCAGCCGATGCCGCTGGGGCAGGTCAACGAGGTCCTCTCGGGCGAACTGGGGGCCGACTGGGACAAGCGTTTTCGCCGCTTCAACTTCACCCCCATGGCCGCCGCCTCGATCGGGCAGGTGCATCGCGCCGAGACCCGCGACGGCCGGCACCTGGCCATCAAGATCCAGTTTCCCGGGGTGCGCGAGAGCATCGACAGTGATCTGGACAATTTCACCTTCCTTGGGCGAACCCTGGGGCTCGCGCCCAAGGGCCTGAACCTGGAGCCGGTCCTGACCGCGGCCCGCCGCCAACTCCATCAGGAGGCCGATTACGTGGCCGAGGCCGATGCGCTGGAGGCCTACGGGGCGCTCGTCGGCGACGACCCCGACTTCCTGGTGCCCAGGGTGCACCGGGACCTCTCCAGCACCCGGGTGCTGGCCATGGACTTCGCCGACGGCATTCCGGTCGATCAACTCACCGGCCAGGCGTTTCGCCAGGTGGAGCGTGACCGTGCCGCCACCCTCCTGGTCCAACTGCTGCTGCGCGAATTGTTCGACTTCTCGCTGGTACAGACCGATCCCAACTACAGCAATTTTCTCTACCAGGCAGAGACCCGCAAGCTGGTCCTGCTCGATTTCGGGGCCACCCAGCGGGTCGCCCCCGCGCTGGTCGGGTACTACGGCCAGATGCTGCAGGCGTCCGTCGTCGGCGACACGGAAACGGTGCGCCAGTGCGCCCTGGCCCTGGGCTATCTGGACCCTGGCGCCTCCCCGGAACAGGTCGCGAGCATCGCCGGGTTGATCGCACTCACCGGCGAGCCGCTGCGCCACTCGGGACCCTATGATTTCGGGACCTCCGATCTCTTCGAGCGGATCTATGTCGGCGGCCGGGACCTCTTCTTCCAGGACGCCTTCGGCCACGCCCCCGACCCGGCGACCTTCTTCCTGCACCGCAAGTTCGTCGGCACCTTCATGCTGTGTCGCCGCCTGCGGGCACGGGTGGATTTGAATGGATTGACGGCGGCCTACGGGTGACAACGTAAATGGAAAACGCTCTTGCGATGCATGCCCCTGCGGGATAGCATCTTGCACCTCCACCTGAGTGACTCGGGCAGACATCGGTGAGCCGATATGCCTCGGAACCAGAGCCCCAGACGGAGCCCCGATGAGTCCCGCTCCACGACCTCCCGTCGCCACGAAAGCCGAACCGATGAGGCTGCTTGCCGCCAACGAGCCGGCGCTGCGCCGGCTCGGCGTCCGAACAGTCGGGTACCTGATGCAACGACGAGCCATCCAATGAGCGGCTGGCCGAACAGGGTGCGCGCGGCGCGCAGTCTGACCGAGCGTCGAGGTCTGGCTCCAGCGCGTAGCGCGTAGGGCGAATGCCCGCAGGGCGATCCGCCATGACCCGCGCCGCGGATGCCGGAACCGCTACGCGTTTGGCCCAACGCGGGCTGCAACCCCAGCCCCAACCCGGCATAATGACGAGGCCCTGCCCGCCCACCGAAGCCGCGGCCCCGCGCCGCCCGGGGATGTCCCGTGCCATTCGAGCTTGCCCGCCGCTACAGCCGACTGCCCCGCTGGGGGCGCTGACACCCGCGAGGCCCACCCGGAGCATTGGGCCGGGACCCAGAACAACCTCGGCATCGCCTGGACGGACATACCCACTGGGGACCGGGCGGAGAACCTTGGCAAGGCCATCGTGGCCTACGGGTTGGCCCTGGATGTCAGAACCCGCGAGACCCACCCGGCGGACTGGGCCACGACCCAGAACAACCTCGGCGAAGCCTGGCGGAACATGCCCACCGGCGACCGGGCGCAGAACCTCGGCAAGGCCATCGCGGCCTACGGGCTGGCCCTGGAGGTCCAAACCCGCGACGCCCACCCGGCGGCCTGGGCCATGACCCACTTCAACCTCGCCCTGGCGTATCGGGACCGGGTAGCCATGGGCGGCGGCCGGCCGGACCTGGGGCTGGCCATTGCCTCGGTGCGGGCGGCCGCGAGCGTCTGGACGGATGCGGATTTTCCCTACTACTACCGCAACTCCATCGCCCCGGCGCTGCAAGAATTCCTCACCACCTGGCTCCAAGGCGGCCACGGCACCCAGGCCGAATTCGACGCCATCCCCCCGGCCGAGTAGGGGCAAGTGCCGGTCTCACCAGGCCGCGGGGTGGCAGATCTGCCGGACGTTTGCCAGAGCAGCAAAAGGCGCTGAAACGATCGAGCCTGCCCTGGTACCTCATTCCGCCTGATCTTGCGCCTGCTCAAGCCCCAAAGGGGCGCGACATACCAGCCCAGGGCGACGCCCTGGGTATGCGGTAACACAGAGCTTAGCCCTGAAAGGGCGTGACATCAGGAGCCCCGCCGCTATGTCACGCCCTTTCAGGGCTACGCCGAATAGACAACGCTATCCCAGGGCGTTGCCCTGGGCTGGTATGTCCGACCCCGTCGGGGTCGGCACGCAAGACAACAGCGATTCGCTCTGCGGTTCGCCGGTCGCCGACAACCGTCCCTCAGGCCGCCCGCGCCAGGGGCAGGAGGATCTCGATCGCGTCGAACGGCACGGCGACGGTTCCGTCCGGACCGCGTTCGACAAGCCCCAGTTCCGCCAGGCGCGAGGTTTCCGCAGCGACCTGGCCGGCATCGCCGCCGAGCGCCGCGGCGAGTCTTGCAACGGAGCAAGGGCCTGCCCGCCTCAGGTTGTCGAGAAGATCCAGTCGCGCCGGTGTGATTTCGGCGAACAGCGACTTTGCGGATTCAAAGCCGAGGCGATAGTCGGGGCTGCGCCCGGCGCGGGCTTCCGCAAGCTGCCGAGCGGCGGTCGCGAAGATCGACCCCGCCTTCGTTACCTCGATGATGGCCTTCACCGTCTACCTCCAGTCTTCAATGTCCCGGCGAAAATCGTCGAGCAGGACGAGTTGGCGAGCCGACATACCCGGTATCTTAGCAGTCGATCGGCGGGCGCCCAAGGGACATGGAGGCTCGCGGCGGCTTTTCCGGCCGCTGCGGCGCCTTGGCCCAGGCTTGTCGGCCATCGTACCTATTTCGGCCAGAACGCCCCGCCCACCGACTCTGTCCGCAAGGTCGGTCCTTATCGATGGGTATCGCACGGGACCACTTGGGACCCGCCCCGCGACTGGCCGCAAGGCTAGAAAAGCCGGACAATGCCCCCTGCCCCGCACCGCCGTCGAGACGCAAATGCCCAATCCCCAGTTGCAGTTGGCGCAGGACCTCATCCGCGGCACGGATCTGAGTGTCTTCCTGACCGGCAAGGCCGGTACCGGCAAGACCACCTTCCTGCACACGCTGAAAGCGGACCTGCCCAAGCGCACGGTCGTCACCGCCCCGACCGGGGTGGCCGCGATCAATGCCGGCGGCGTGACCCTGCACTCCTTCTTCCAACTCCCGTTCGGACCCTTCGTGCCCGGCGGGGAGGTCCAGCGCCAGGCGGCGGAGCGGCGCTTGAGCCGGCAGAAGCGCGAGCTGGTCCAGGGCCTGGATCTCCTCATCATCGATGAGATCAGTATGGTCCGCTGCGACCTGCTCGATGCGGTCGATTTCGTGCTGCGCCGGGAGCGCCGCTGCGAGCGGCCCTTCGGCGGCGTCCAACTCCTGATGATCGGCGATCTGCATCAGCTCGCGCCCGTGGTGCCCGGGCAGGACTGGGCCATCCTGCGGGAATTCTATGAATCCGCGTATTTCTTCGGCAGCCGGGCGCTGCAGGCGACCGAGGTGGTGCCCATTGAACTGGAGCACATCTACCGCCAGTCCGACGCGGACTTCATCGCGCTGCTCAATTGCGTGCGCGACAATCGGCTGGACGATGCGACCCTGGAGCGGTTGAATTCACGCTATCTGCCCGGGTTCCAGCCCGGGGAGGCGGCGGGCTATATCACGCTGACGACGCACAACCAGGGCGCCGATCGCATCAACGAGACGCACCTCGACGCGCTCGCCGCCAAGTCATTCACCTTCGCCGCGAACATCCAGGGCGACTACCCGCCGCACAGCTACCCGACGGCCGAGAAGTTGACCCTGAAGCAAGGCGCCCAGGTCATGTTCGTCCGCAACGACGGCGCACCCGAGAAGCGCTATTTCAACGGCAAGATCGGCACCGTCACTCACCTTGGGCGCGAGCGCGTCGTGGTGCGCTGCCCGGATGAGGAGGACGCGATCGAGGTCGCGCCGGTCACCTGGGACAATATCCAATACCGCCTCGATGAAGAGACCAAGGCGATCACCGAGGAGGTCATCGGCCGCTTCACCCAATACCCGTTGCGCCTGGCCTGGGCCATCACCATCCACAAGAGCCAGGGCCTGACCTTCGAGCGGGCCATCGTCGAGGCCGGAGCCGCCTTCTCCCACGGGCAGGTCTATGTGGCCTTAAGCCGCTGCAAGACCTTCGAGGGGCTGGTGCTCGGCACCCCGATCCCGCGCCGGGCGGTCATGACCGATCGGGTGGTGGCGGACTATGTCACCGAGGCCACCCGCTACCCGCCGACCCAGGACCGGATCGATCAGGCGCGCGGCGCCTACCAGCAGCGCCTCCTGCTGGAATGCTGGGACTTCGACGAGCTCGGCGCCCGCTTGCGGCGGCTGCTCGCGCTGCTGCGCGACCACCGCCAGGTGATCGACGCGAACGGCGCTGATGTCATCGACGCGCTGGAGCGCCAGACCCATGCGGCGGTCGTCGCCGTCGCCGCCAAGTTCCGGGGCCAACTGCGCGCGCTGTTCCGGGAGGACCGCACCCCGGAGGACGACGAGCGCGTGCAGGAGCGCCTGCGCAAGGCGTCCGCCTATTTCTCCGAGCACCTCCAGCAGGGCTTGTGCCCCTGGCTCGCCGCCTTCTCGTTCGGGACCGACAACAAGGCGCTGCGCAAGTCGCTCGGCCAGGCCGTCGAGGACCTGCGTCAGGAGCTGGCGCTCAAGACCGCCGGCGTTGCGAGCTGCCGGGAGGGGTTCGCGACGGCCGCC
Organism: uncultured Thiodictyon sp.; assembly: GCF_903828115.1. Taxonomy (GTDB): domain Bacteria; phylum Pseudomonadota; class Gammaproteobacteria; order Chromatiales; family Chromatiaceae; genus Thiodictyon. The sequence goes on from NZ_CAIKKU010000868.1 coordinate 35,381, forward strand.
CATCTGGGCGCGCTCGCGAAGGCGCGGATCGACGCCGAGCCCAAAGGGCCGCCGACCGGGCAAGGGTTTGCGCCGCGGCCCGGCGCTGCCGAGGATTCCGGACTGCTGGGGGCGCTGCGGCGTTGGCGCGACCAGAAGGCGGCAGAGGAAGAGCGCGAGGGCCTCGAGCGCTACCGCGTTCTGACCCGCGCCGTGCTGAAGCAGATTGCCGCCACCCGGCCCCAGGACCCGAAGACGCTGGCCGCCGTCAAAGGCCTGGGCAAGCCCTCCGTCGCGCGCTATGGCCAGGAGATCCTGGGCATCGTCGCCGACTGGTGCCGCGGCCAGGGGATCGAGGCCGCGACCGCGGCCGATGCCGCGCAAGATGATACAAAACTGATCAGCTATCGCCTGTATCAGGAGGGCTTGAGCATCGAGGAGATCGCCGGCCGCCGCTCGCTACAACCCAACACCATCGCGGGCCATCTGGCCCACTATATCCGCAGCGGCGAACTCGCCGTCACGGACTTCATCGACGAGAAGAAGATCGCGCGGATCAGCGCCGTGCTTGCGCAGACGGGGCCGGAAGAACTCGGGTTGGTCAAGCAGAGGCTCGGCGATGACTGTTCCTATGGCGAGATCAAGATGGTACAGGCGCATCTGGCGCGGGCGCGCTGACCCTAAATCCGGCAATTGCTCTCACAAAGACACAAAGAACACAAAGAAAAACAGATCATTGAAGGCGTTGCGCCGATCACCGCCCAGGTGACCACGTCGACCGACATATCGCTTTGAGAATCTTTGTGATCTTTGTGTCTCTGTGAGAGAACTGCTCTTTCTCGGATGACCGTGCAGCGGACACTCAATGAGCACTCTCTTCCCCAACCACGACCGGACTGAAGGCACCTTCACCATGATTTCTCAGGCACTCCTGCTCCAGCGCACCAGGGCGTTTACGATTGGATGAAAAAGCGCAATACCTGCCAGGACGCTGCTTGCCTGAAAAAGGTCTACTCGCAGCGCGTTGCTGAACTGACGCGCGAAGGCGCCCCGGCCGCACCAGGTAACAGCAAGTCGGCTGACCAACAATCACTGCCGGGCGACAAACAAGCCGATACCCAAGACGCGGGCGAAGCCATACGCATCGGCTCCGTGAGCGACGCGGCAATGGTTTCCGGTTGCAGTTGTACGGTATGTGGATGCTGAGCCGAACCGCCTGTGGGGTGCGACAGGCAGCGGTGCGCACACTGACCAAGGTCCTGGCTTGGCTGTCGGCACTCACGCTGCTGCTGTTCGCCGGGCTCGCCGTCCAAGTGGTCCGCGACAGCCGGCCCCTGGTCCCCCTGGATCGCACCCTGACCGGCGCCGAGCGACTTTGGGCCAAACAGTGGCTGGCCGCGGCCACGCCGACCGGCCGGCGCGCCCGGGAGCGCATCACGCTGACCCTCTCCGAGGACCAGGCCAATATCCTTGGCGCTTATCTCATCGAGCGCGTCGGCCCGGGCCGGGTCGCGGTGCGTCTGGAGCGCGACCGGGCACGGGTGGCCGCCTCCCTGGGCCTGCCCTGGGACCCGCGGGGGCGCTTTATCAATCTGGATCTGAGCCTGCTGGCGGGTGAGCGACTGCCGCGCATCGAACGGGCGCGCCTCGCCGGCCTGCCCCTGCCGCGGGCCCTGGTCGAGACCCTGGCGGAGCGCCTGACCGCGGCCCTGGACCAGTCAGGCCTGATCCAGCGCGTGGCAATCAAACCGGACCTGGCGCTCCTGACCTACGAATGGCACCGCGACGCCCTGGCCGAGGTCGGCAGCGGACTGGTGTCGGCCGACGAGCGGGCACGGATGCTGCGCTATCAGGGGCAACTGATGCGCTACGGCGCCGGCCGTCCCAAGCGGGCGGTGATCCCCCTGCCTGAGCTGCTCACCCTGGTGTTGACCGCGGCCGGCCGGCAGGACGCCGCCGCGGCGCCGACGGAGAACCGGGCGGCCATCCTTGCCCTGGCCGCCTATGTGAACCGCCAGGGCATCCGCGATCCGGCCCAGGCCGACGCGACGGCCCCCGCTTCCGTCTTTCGCGCCGTGGAACTGCGCGGACGCGCCGATTTGGCTGCGCACTTCATGACCTCGGCGGCCATCACGGCCGGGGGCGGCACTACCCTCGCGGACCTGGTGGGACTCTACAAGGAGCTTTCCGACTCCCAAGGCGGCAGCGGATTCAGCTTCGCGGACCTGGCCGCAGACCGGGCGGGCACCCGCTTCGGCGAGGTCGCGACCAGCGAGCGCAAGTCCGCCCGGCTGATCCAGCAGGCCGCGGCGAGGGGGCTGACGGAGGCCGACATCATGCCGTCCATCGACGGACTGCCGGAGGGTTTCAGCGCGGCGGCCTTCGCCGCCGCCTTCCAGGACACCAAGGGCCCGGCCTACCGGCGCCTCACCGATCACATCGAGCGGCGCATCGACGCCCTGCCCTTCATGCAGCTGGTCATCAAGTCGTTCTTCTGAGGATCGTCAGGGTGTACGCGCGACCGCCCACACCTCCACCGAGCGCGCCCCGGCGCGGCGCAGCACTCGCGTCAACTCATTGACGGTGCTCCCGGTAGTCAGGACGTCGTCCAAGATGGCGACCTGCCCCCACGCAAAGGGCGTCAGGGCCGTGAAGGCGCCGCGGATGTTGCGCCGGCGGGTCGGCTCGTCCAGACCGGCCTGGGGTGGGGTGGCCAATACTCGGCGGCAACACGCGACATCGAGCGGCAGGTCCAGCACGCGCCCGACTACGCGGGCGATCTCCACCGCCTGGTTATAGCCGCGCGCCGCCAGCCGTGCGGGGTGCAGCGGCACCGGGACCAGCGCCTGCGGCAGCGGCGCGGCCCGGCGCTGCACCGCATCCGCCAGCAAGGCTCCGAGCAGGCGCGCGTGGTTGAGCCGGCCGCGGAACTTCATCCCCCCGACCAGGGTCGGCAGCGGCGTCTCATAACGTAGTGCCGCGAGCGTGCACGCGCTGGGCGGCGGGCGCCGCTGACAGGCGCCGCAGAGGCTGCCCGGCGGCCGCGGCGCCGCGAAGGGCAAGGCGCAACGGGGGCAGGCGTCGCGGTTGTAGGGCAGGTCCGCCGCACAACCCTCGCACAGGTCGCGCCCGAGCGCACCCGGCGCGCCGCACAGCAGGCAGGTCGGCGGGAACAGTGTCGCCAGCAGCCGGCCGGGGGCGAGGCGCAGGGATGCAGTGTGGATGTTCGTGATGAGAAGCCGGTTCATAACCCTGAAAAGGGCTGTCAGAGATCAGCCTGGAAAGAGCAGTTCTCACGCCAAGGCACCAAGTTCCAAGGAATTTCAAGGCGTTGCCGGAGTGATTTGGCTCACCCATCGGGCGAGCCGGATGCTGCTCAGATCCCCTTGTTTCTTCTGTGTCAGCGTCCGGAGCGGCTAATCTTGCGGCCACTGCCGTTGGGGTAAAATGACGGCGCCCCGGGGCGCCGAGTGCCCCGCGAAACCCGGTGACCACCTGGGGGTCACCACGCCACTGTCGCTGGAGGTCACGCAGCCATGTTGGAGTATGTCTTTTTTCAGGAGGCCCCGCGCAAGCACTTCCAGGAATTTTTGACCGAACAGGGCCTGGCCTGGACCCTGGAGCCCGGCGTCCTTGAGACCCTGGTGGTCGTCGATGAGGCCGGTCTGGATGACGAACTGGCAGAGCGCGTGGAGTCGATGTATGACGAGCTCTTCGCCGTGGAAGAGGCCCTGCGGGCCGAGCACGCCACGCCGCCGCTGCGCCCGCACGACGGCAGCGGCCTGACCATCAAGCTCCCGGACGAGCGCAGCGTCTCTATCCAGCTTCCCCCGGAACTGATCGACCGGATGCTCACCGTCATCACCGCGGAAGAACTCGAGGTCTTGGTGGAGGTGATCGCCCATGCGGTCGCGGACGCCGGTAGCGCCACGCCCGGAGCGACCTGAGTCACCGCCGGGTCTCAGTACCGCCCAGCGGAACTCCCGACACCAGTCCGGCAATCGCGCAAGAGCCGACAGATTTTTCAATCCCGGGCTCATTGACGAGTATTATCGGGAGTCCGCGCCACCGTAGGCGCGGGCGATGAGTGCGCGGATGGCGGACTCCTGGGCCTCGATGTCGGCCACCAGGGCGAATTGGACGCCAGCCTTATGGAGATTCTGGCCGCGGTAGGCGACGCGGAAATAGCGGTCGCCCTCCAAGTGGTCGTTGAGGAAGCGCAGGCCCAGTTCAAAGGGCATGAGACGGATGCTGTCGTAGAGCACCGCGACCTCCCCACTGGTCAGGAAGTCGCGGGTCTGCGCCGCATAGGCGCTCAGGATCTGGTCGCACAGCGCAAGGTCGAAACGCACCGCGAGACCGTCCGCCGACTCGCCCTGGCGGTTGCAGCAGGAGCGCAGGCAGTCGCCTAAGTCGTGCTGGATCAGACCGGGCTGGACCGTATCCAGGTCGATCAGGGCCAGCGCCCGACCATCCACGGCATGAAACAGGATGTTGTCGATCTTCGGGTCCCCGTGGATGACCCGCAGCCCGATGCGGCCCGCAGCCAGGGCCTCCTCCAGCACCGGAGCGAGCGCGCCGCGGTCATTGATGAAGGCCATGCAGGCGGACTCGGCCGCGTCGCCCGCGCCCGGCCCCGCCGCCGCGCGCAGGGCCAGATGGCGGGCGAGATAGTCCGGTGTGCGGTGGAAGCCGGGGAGCGTGAGCCCCAGGCGCCGCGGGTCCAGGTCCCGGGTCAGCCGGTGGAAGCGGCCCAGCGCGCGGCCGACCTGGTGCGCCTGGGCGGCGGTCGTGAGCCGTTCCAGGGTGACGGCGTCCGGGATCAACTCCATCAGGCGCCAGAGGTCCCCCGCCGCGGTCCGCAGGAAGGGGCGGCCGTCGCGCGCCGCCACCAGGGCCGGCACCCGCAGCCCGTCGCGACCCGCGGTGTGGGCGGCAAGCACGGCGAGATTGGCCATGATCCGCTCGGGCTGCGGAAAGACCCGCTGATTGACACGCTGCAGGACATAGCACCCGGCGGTCGTGGTGACGGCAAAGGTATCGTTGATCAAGCCCTTGCCCAACGGGACCACGGGACCCGCCAGGGCCCCGGCGACAAAGCCCGCAACGATGCCGTGCAGGTCGGGCACCGGGGCCTGGTCCGGACCCGCAGTGGTCTGCGCAGGCATCGGTATAACGGGCGGGGTCATTGGCGATAGCACTTGGGAACGGTTCACTGATAAGTTAAACATGTCCATTAGAGAATGCTCTTGGCGCCGTTGTCGTTGTCGTTGTCGTAATCGAGGTTATCGTAGTGCCCAGGAGTCTCTCGCACCCCAAATCGCATCGTCTCTCCGATTACGATTACGATTACGACAACGACAACGACAACGACAACGATACTCAGGTCACCGGTGCGCACGCAGGGTCAGGGTGTCGCCGCGCTGAACCAACTCCAGTTGCTTCAGATAGCTCATCCCCAGCAGGACCTCATCCCCCGCCATGTTGGGCAGGACACTGGCGCGCAGATTGCGGGCCACCAGCCCCCCCAGGTCCACGCTGTCCAGGCGCGTGGCCCAGGTCTGGACCGTCCCGTTGGCGGTCTGACTCAAACCGCCCGGGCGCAACGCCAGACCCAGGCGACGGGCCAGCGGCAGGGGCAGGGCTACATCGGTGGCCCCGGTATCCAACATGAAGACCACGGGCTGTCCGTTGATCCGCCCGCCGGCCACGTAATGACCGGCACGGTTGCGGCGCAGCACCACCTGGGGCGCGCCGGCCTGACCGACGCCGGCGACCGGCTCCGGGTTGGGGTTGGCCTGGCGGTCGATCATGCCCTTAAAGAACAGCACCAGGAGGGCGAGCCCCACGACCCAGGCGGCGAACAGCATGACGCGGCCGAGGCGCGAGGGGGTGTCGTCGAGACTGGGGATGGGGTCTTTCATGGTCAGGGAGAGGATTGAACCGCAAAGACGCGAAGAACGCCAAGAATTCTGTACCATCGAAGCTGCCAACCCACGAGCGTGATCATGCCCGCGACCGACCCCTACACCGATCCCGACCTCCCGCTCGCCGACCTGCTGCCGCTGCGCGCCGTCGTCGTCACACTGCAATGTACGGCCCCCAGCCAACCCCGCTTTTTCCACCAGGCAGCGCTCACCGCCCTGCTGCGCAGCCTCCTGCACGACGCCCCCGGTTACGACCTGCACATCCGCATCGACACCCCGGAATCCGGCCATACCGACTACCGGCCAGGGGACTATTACCGCTTCCTGATCATCGCGCTGCGCGGCGGTGAACCCACGCTCGCGCAGTTGCTGACCCGCCTGGGAGACCTGCCGCGCGGCGCCCCGCGGGGCGGGCGCGGGGTGCCGTTCGCCGACAACTGGCGATTGGCCCGGTTGCAGGACGCCTTCGCCGAAACCCCGGTCGCGTCGGTCGCGGATCTCAGCCCCTACAGCACCGAGACGCTGGAGCGCGAGCTTGGGTTGTGGATCGGCCAGGACACCTGGCACTGGCAGTGGCTCGCCCCGGCCCGCCTGCTCAAGGAAAAGTCCAGCCGCGGCGACCAGACCGGCGAGGCCCGCTATTGCCGCGACCCCGGGGACCTGCCGCCCGCCCTGCTGCTCGCGCGTCTGCACGATAGCATGGCCGACCTGCTGCGGCGGCGCGCACAGGCGACCAGCGCGCGCGGCGCGCCGCCGCCGCTCGCCTGTCCCCGTGCCCACCTGTTCTGGGTGGATAACGAGTACCGTGACGTCGAAGACCGCGACCAGGTCATGGGCGGGCTCTCCGGGCGGCTGCAACTGGAAGGCCGGCTCAGCCCGGCCTGGTGGCGGCTGCTCATCCTCGGCCAGTATATCGGCATGGGGCAACGCACCGCCTTCGGCTTCGGCCGCTACCAGTTGCGCACCGCCGACGGGGGCTTCAGCTACCGCCGCCCACTGCCCGCCGCCTCCCTGCTGACGCTCGCCGACCGGGAGGACAACCTCGCCGCCGCCTGGCGCCATGTCCTCACCGGCAGCGACGAGATCGCCCAGCTCACGCTCGATCCCGCGGTCGCCTGGCTCGGCGACCCGGACGCCGATGACGCGGACGCTGAGCGCGACGCGCCGCCGCCGCCCATCGAGACCCTGCACGCCGACCTCGCCCGGCTCCTGGCCGGAGACTATCAGGCCCCGGAACTGCGCGGTTTTCTCATCCCCAAGAAGGACGGCGGGCTGCGCCCCCTGGCGGTCCCGCCGCTGCGCGACCGCGTCGTGCAGCGGGCCGTGCTGCAGGTCCTCTCACCCGCCATCGAATCGCTGTTCTCCACCGGTGCCCACGGGTACCGCCCCGGCCACTCCCGGATCACCGCCAGCCACGCCATCCAGGCCGCCTGGCGGGCCGGCTACCGCTGGGTCTACGAGTCCGACGTGCGCGACTTCTTCGACAGCGTGGACCTGCGCCGTCTGCGCGAGCGCCTGAGCGCGCTGTTCGGCGAGGACCCGGTGGTGGACGCCGTCGCCGCCTGGCTCGCCGCCCCGGTCCGGTTCCAGGGCGAGCGCATCGAGCGCGTCAACGGCCTGCCCCAGGGCTCGCCCCTGAGCCCGCTGATGGCCAATCTGATGCTCGACGACTTTGACAGCGACCTGCAGACCGCCGGCTTCCACCTGATCCGCTTTGCCGACGATTTCGTCGTCCTGTGCAAGGACCCGGAGGAGGCGCGCCGGGCGGGGGCCGCCGCCGCCGCCTCGCTGGCCGAACACGGGCTCGCCCTGCACCCCGACAAGACCCGCATCACCGCCATGGACCAGGGCTTCCGCTATCTCGGCTACCTGTTCGTCAACGACCTGGTCGTCGATGTGAGTGGCGAGCGCGGCGCCCTGAGCAAAGCGGACCAGGTCCCGGCGCACTCCTGGCTCGCCGCCCTGGCCGCCCGGGCGGCCGAACCGGTCGATGCCGAGGACGACCTGGCGACCCTGATCGCCCGCATCGCCCGCTGCGAGCCGGTGAATCTGGGCGAGGCCGACACCGAAGGGGTGCTGCTGTGCGTCACCGGCGACCCCTGCCTCATCGCCGCCCGCGACCGCCACCTCACCGTCCTGCGCGACGACCAGGTCGTCCATCACCTGCCCTGGCACGGACTCCAGGCGGTGATCCTGTTCGGCAACCACCAGATCACCACCCCCGCCCTGCGCGAAGCCCTGCGCCAGGAGGTCCCGATCCATCTCGCCACCGGACTTGGCGCCTACGACGGCGCCCTCTGGTCCGGCACCCCCGGGGAGCACGGCAGCGGCCTCTGGCTGCGCCAAACCGCGCTCTTCAGCGACCCGCAGCGCACCCTGCCGGCCGCCGTCGAGGTCATCACCAGCCGCATCCGCCACCTGAAAGAGACCCTGCGGCTGCGCGAGAAGGGCTGGGACACCCGCCTCATCGACCAGGCCCTGCGCGACCTGCCCAAGGTGACTGACGCCGCCACCCTGCTGGGGCTCGAAGGGGAGGCCACGCGCGAACTCTACCGCCGGATCGCCGAGACCCTGCCGGAGACCTTGGGCTTTCAGGGCCGCAACCGCCGCCCTCCGCGCGACCCCTTCAACGTCCTGCTCTCACTGGGCTACACCCTGCTCTACGGCTACTGCGAGAGCATCGTGCGCGCCGTCGGCCTGCTCCCCTGGAAGGGTTTCTACCACCAGGGCCGGGGCCGCCACGCGGCGCTCGCCTCCGACCTCATGGAGCCCTTTCGCCACGTGGTCGAGCGCGCCGCCCTCACCGTCATCACCCGCGGCGAGATCACCCCCGAGAACTTCAGCCAGAGCCCGGCCGGCGGCTGCATCATCGACTCCGCCGCCCGGCGCAAATACCTCGCCCTACTCATCCGCCGCTTCGAGACCCCCGTCACCGCCCTGGGCGACGAAAAGCCGGAGAAGCTCTTCGTCCATCTCCACCGGCAGGCGCTGGGCGTGCGCACCTGGATCAACGAGGGCAAGCCATTCAAGGCGTGGCGGATGCGCTAGCACGATCGGCAGCGCCCCCCGACAACCGAGCACCGCGACGATGAACCTCTACCTTGCCTGCTTCGACATCACCGACGACGCCAACCGCACCCGTGTCGGCAAGCACCTGGCCGTCTACGGTCAGCGGGTACAGCGCTCCGTCTTCGAGATCGTCGTCGCGGGCGAGCCGGAACTCGCCCGGCTCAAGGCCGAGATCAAGCCGCTGCTCGCCGCGGGCGACGACCTGCGCTTCTACGCCATCTGCCGCGCCTGCCGTCAACGCTCCCACAACCACCGCGACGAGCGCGTCGCCTACATCCCCGCCGCAACCATCCTCTGACCCAGCGGGGAACCCCCCGCCGCCCCGGCCCCGGCGCCCCGCGTGCACGAAAACCTCAACCTTCATAGAGGCTTGCGCTCACCCGCCGAACGCCGGTTCCCCAGCCAGCAAAATCAGAAACCTGAGTTGCATTTTCTCGCCCGCCGCGGTTCAATCAGCACCTTGGATCGCAACCGCCGCGAGGTTCCCCGAAAGGCTCCCTAAGTGCGTCTGGGGACAGAGGTTTCCGGGGTGGCTGTTGAATCCATTCCAAGCTGCTAAAGCTGTGCGACAACTTGATCACCAGATTTGAAGTATTTACTCAGTTGAATCCATTCCAAGCTGCTAAAGCTGTGCGACTTAACTGGGTGCTATTTAGTCCTTTAAATATGGTTGAATCCATTCCAAGCTGCTAAAGCTGTGCGACAGGCAAGAAACGCGGATCTACGAGCATAGCAGGTTGAATCCATTCCAAGCTGCTAAAGCTGTGCGACTGAAAATTTCTTCGAGGGTCATGAACTGATTCGTTGAATCCATTCCAAGCTGCTAAAGCTGTGCGACCCTACATCAGCACCACCAGTTTCGCGATTATCTGTTGAATCCAATCCAAGCAGCTAAAGCTGTGCGACTTGCCCATGGTAACGGAGGGTCACTAACTTTTGAGTTGAATCCATTCCAAGCTGCTAAAGCTGTGCGACAATACTGTCACGATAGCAAGGTTGATCATAGATGTTGAATCCATTCCAAGCTGCTAGAGCTGTGCGACCCGTGAAGAGACTGGCGATAGTATTTTCAGACGTTGAATCCATTCCAAGCTGCTAAAGCTGTGCGACCCGGGGCGGGCGCGCCGAAATCGACCTTGGGCGTTGAATCCATTCCAAGCTGCTAAAGCTGTGCGACTTTCGGCCCGAACAAGAGAAATCCCCCTAAGAGTTGAATCCATTCGAAGCTGCTAAAGCTGTGCGACTTCAGCGGCAAGAACCCCATGGTCGCGCCCTTGGGTTGAATCCATTCCAAGCTGCTAAAGCTGTGCGACTACTGGTGTGCCTGGAGGAGATGACCTATGAGTTGAATCCATTCCAAGCTGCTAAAGCTGTGCGACTGGCAGCGCGCAGGACCTCAGGCTCCGGTGTCTGTTGAA
>NZ_CAIKKU010000869.1 GCF_903828115.1 uncultured Thiodictyon sp.
CTAATACCCCCCCCCCTCTTCCGACACCGCCAACGACCACGACAACGTAACCGGAATCCCGGTCACCATCTTTGCGGATCATCTCATGCACGTTACCCTGGTCCATGTCCACGTCGAACCCGACCACCGCGACGCCTTCATCGAAGCCAGCCGCGCCAATCACGAGGCCTCGGTGAAGGAGCCGGGCAACCGGCGCTTCGACATACTCCAGAACCAGGCCGATCCCGGCCATTTCATCCTCTATGAGGCCTACGGCAGCGCCGCGGAGGCCGCCGCGCACAAAGAGACCGCGCACTATGCCCAGTGGCGCGATACCGTCGCACCCATGATGGCGCAGCCGCGCCAGGGTGTGCCCATGACCGGACTTTTTCCCGCGGGCTGACATGATCACACCCTTTTCCATCGCGCGCCTGCCGCGCATCGAGTTCGGCCCCGGCCGCATCGCCCAAGTGCCCGGTATCGCCGCGCGCTACGGCAAGCGGCTGCTGATCGTGACCGGCGGCCGCTCCTTTACTGCCACGGCCCAGTGGGAAGCCCTGCAACGGGCACTCGACCAGGCCCGGTTCCACTATGACCTCGTCCGCATCGCGGGCGAGCCCTCGCCCGCTGAGGTCGACGCCATTGTGCGCGACCAGCGGACGCGCGCATTCGACTTGGTCGTCGGCATCGGCGGCGGCAGCGTGCTGGACGCCGCCAAGGCCATCGCGGGCCTGCTCAAACCCGGCAATACCGTGATGGACCACCTGGAGGGCGTGGGCCCGGAACTGCCCTATCGCGGCCCCGCCACACCCTTCATCGCCGTCCCCACCACGGCGGGCACGGGCTCGGAGGCGACCAAGAACGCCGTACTCACCCGCCAGGGGCCCGACGGATTCAAGAAATCATTCCGCGACGACACCTTGGTGGCCGACTACGCCATCGTCGATCCGGACCTGCTGGCGGGCTGCCCGCCCGACCTGATCGCCGCCAACGGCATGGACGCCTTCACCCAGTTGCTGGAGGCCTATGTCTCCGCCCGCGCCAACCCGGTCACCGACGCGCTGGCGCTGGCCGGACTCGCGGCCGTGCGGGACGGCCTGTTCGCCTGGTATCGGGGGGGTGAGGACGCCGCCGCCGGGCGTGCCCGGATGGCCCTGGCCGCGCTGCTCTCCGGCATCTGTCTCGCCCAGGCCGGGCTTGGTTCGGTGCACGGACTGGCCCAGCCGCTGGGGTCCCTCTTTCCCATCCCCCACGGCGTCGTGTGCGGCACCCTGGTGGCGGCGGCGACGCGGGTCAATTGCGAGGCCATGCAGACACGGGCACCGGACCATCCGGCGCTCGTCAAATACGCCCTCGTCGGGCGCCTGCTCGGCGCCGATCCGCACGCTGGTGACACTGCCGCCTGTGACTGGTTGGTGAGCACCTTAGAGGAATGGACCCGACGCCTGAACCTGCCGGGCCTCTCGGCGTTAGGCGTGACAGAGGCCGATTTCGCCCGCATCGTGGCGAACTCGCGCGGCTCCAGCATGAAGACCAACCCAGTGGAGTTGCAGGACGCCGAGATCGAGCGGATTCTGCGGTTGCGGTCCTGACCGTTGAAGGTTTCCCCGAGCACCTGGCGCACGACCTCAACCGAGCCGTTGCATTGCGCACCATCGGCGGCGGCCCCTTACACACCAAGGAGTGGTGCCGGAGAACACCAAGCCACGTCAAAGCATTCGTTGCAAGTACCACTACGGCAGATCCTGCGGTATCACCGTTGCCAGCGTAGGGTGCGATGCGATCAGCCGTGCGCGACCGATTGCCACGTGCGAGGTGAACAACGCGTAATTATCGGCATTGTGCATGCGCTGCTGGTGCGCGAGCTTGAATGCGCCTTCGCGGTAACCGTCGGGCGCATCGACAATCCGGCGCTCTTTGGATTCATCATCAACAAAATGAAACAGTTCATGTAGCAGGATGTGCGCGAACAAATCCTGTGCCTCGAAATCGATTCTATCGCAGAGATAGACATGGCCCGGCGTAATGCCGCTCTTGCGCCTGTCCTTAAATGTCTGCATGGGCGTGAAGGCGCGCCAGTCGGGGTGCAGGCCGGTGGGATCAATGTCGAATATGGCCACGCCGAAGGGGTTGCCACCGAGAACGCTGGGCCGCGGATTGTTGATCACACCGTTCAGCCGCCTGAAGGTTGTGCGGATAAAGCCGAGATCCTGCAACGTCTGCGCCTGCGGCTGGTTGCCGAACCTGAAATGAAAATCCGCCTTGCGAAATGACTGGGCGTTGGGTGCCAGCGCGCCGGCACCCAACGCCACGTGATCCATTGCCTGTTCGATCACGCGCAGCCCCTCACGCCCGGCGCGTATCAGGTCGGGCAGTGTGCGCTCGGTGCGCTTGAGCCGCAGCGCGCGACGCAGTGCCGGCCCGAGGCCGGCCAGATTGCGCACCGCCGGCACATCCGCACCCAGCACTGCGCGCAGCTGTGCAATCGCGCGCTGGCCCGGGGTCGATACTTCGTTCAGGCGCCGCAGCGTCGGTCCATCGGGATCGATGCGCCCGTCCACCACTTTCAGTTGCTGACCCTTCTGAAACTTGCGTATGGCACCTTGAGTTAAGGGCCCGGTGATGCCATCCTCCGCCAACAAAGGCAGCGGGCCGCTTTCCTCGGGTGCCACGCCGTTGAGCAACTGCTGAATGGTGAGCACATCAACGCGCGCATTGACACCGCCCACACCAACGGAGGCCTTGATTGTCGATGCGCCCGGCCCTGCAGAATCGAGGTCACCCACCTTGCAGCACGATGGCGTATTTGCGCGTACCAGCATGACTGTCTCCTGGTGCGGACTATCCGCACGGCTGCGGTTCCAGCATTGGGCAATCTACCCCCCGATTCACCCAGCGTCAACCGTCGGCGCCGACGAGGTGTATCTCAAACTCAACCTGACCGCGGCGGACTCAGGTCAGCAATTTGTAACGGGGCAGCATCCTGAAAGAGCCCCGCCCCCTCCCGGCGGAGAAACTATCCAGGCCGCCAAGCCGGCGAAGGAGCACCCCGAGACGACGTATCCACGTTGCTGACCGCAATACGCTACCGAGACTGCTCGCATAAGATGCGAAAATCCGCCCCCCGGCGCAACACTGAGCAACCCCCCATGACACCCACCACCCCCGACCTTGCCCTGGACTTCACCCGCGACATCTACAGCGTTGCCCGCCTGGCGAGCGAGGTGCGCGCGGTCTTGGATGGCAGCTTCCCGTCCATCTGGGTGCGCGGGGAGATCTCCAATCTGGCGCTGCCGGCCTCCGGGCACTGCTATTTCAGCCTGAAGGACGAGGCGGCCCAGGTCCGGTGCGCCATGTTCCGGGCCAAGCGCCTGCTGCTCGGCTTCCGGCCGGAGAACGGGCAGCAGGTGCTGGTGCGGGCGCGGGTGACGCTCTATGAGGCGCGCGGGGACTTCCAACTGGTGGTGGAGCACATGGAGCCGGGCGGTGAGGGGGCCCTGCGCATGGAGTTGGAGCGGCTCAAGCGCCGGTTGGCGGCCGAGGGGCTCTTCGCCGAATCCGCCAAGCGCCCCCTGCCCGCCTTCCCGTGCCAGGTGGGGCTCATCACCTCGCCGACCGGGGCGGCGGTCCATGACCTGCTGACGGTGCTGGGGCGGCGCTGCCCGGCCCTGCCGGTGTTGATCTACCCGGCCCAGGTGCAGGGCACGGCGGCGGCGGCCTCCCTGGTCGCGGCCTTGACGCTCGCCAACCAGCGCGCCGAGTGCGATGTGCTGATCCTGGCCCGCGGCGGCGGCTCATTGGAGGATCTCAACGCCTTCAACGACGAGTCACTGGCGCGGGCCATCCGCGCCTCCCGGATCCCGGTGGTCAGCGGGGTCGGCCATGAGGTCGACACCACCATCGCCGACCTGGCGGCGGACCGCCGCGGGGCCACCCCATCGGCGGCGGCGGAGTTGGTGGCCCCATCGGCGGAGCACTTGGGTCAGCGGGTCGCGGCGCTGCGGGCGCGGCTCGGCCACCTGCAGGGCCGGCTGATCGAGGGGGCCGGCCTGCGCCTGGCGGCGGTCCTGCGCCAGTTGGCCCTGCTGCACCCGGCCGCACGCCTGGAGAGCCGCGCGCAACGCCTGGACGAGTTGGACCGGCGGCTCGCCGAGGCGATGCAGCGGCACCTGCGCGGCGCCCGCGCCCGCCTGGAGCCGCGCGCGCTCAGTCTCGCGGCGGTCTCCCCCGCACGTCGGCTGGGACTCGCCGCCGCGTCACTGGACGGGTTGCGGGCGCGCCTGCACTGGGCCCAGTCACGCGCCCTGGGCCGACTGCAGGAACGCCTGGGCCGGGCACTCACCGGTCTGGACGCCCGCAGCCCGCTCGCCACCCTGGCCCGCGGCTACGCCATCGTCACCCGGCTGCCGGACGGCCAAATCCTCCGCGACCCGGCGCAGGCCCCGCCCGGGACCCGGATCGAGGCGCGACTGGCCCAGGGCGTTCTGCACGCCGTGGTGGACTCGCCCGCGAGCGTAAACCCAAGAAGAGTATTTGGCCGCAAATGAACGCAAATAAGCGCAAATAAGTCTGCTGGTTAGCTGCGTCGCGGTCGTCACCCGGACGGTGAACGTGCAGTGAAGGCCAAGTCTCTGATCATTTGCGTCCATTTGCGTTCATTTGCGGCTAAATTACTTTTCTTAGGGTAAAAAGCTAAGCCAAGGTCAGGTTCCGGCACCGCGTCTCCCGCACCAAGGATGCGGCAATCAGGCCCAGCAGCGCACAGGCGCAGGAGAGCCAGAGCCCGTTGTGGTAGTCGCTCAGGGCATAGTGGCGCACCCCCGCGACCAGGGTCCCGTCCCAGGTGAGGTCCAGGGCCCAGCCGAAGGCCGGCTGCATGATGGCCGCCCCCAGGAAGAGCCCCGTGTTGACCAGCGCAATCGCCATCCCGGCCACCCCCGGGGGCACCACCTCCTTGGCGGCGACATAGCCGACCACGAAGCCGCCGGTGCCCAGACCCAAGAGGGCGAACAGCATGAGCCCCGTCCAGCCCGGCCCCCAGGGCAGCAGGATCAGCCCGAGCCAGGCCAGCACCGCGAGCAAGCAGGCCCCGACGATCACCGGCTTGCGCCGCCCCAGATAGTCCGAGAGTGACCCCGTCAGGAGACACCCCAGCGCGAACCCGGTGAGCATCAGCGTGGTGTAGAGCGAGGCCGCGGTGCGGTCCAGTCCGAAGCAGTCCTGCATCAGCTTCACGCCCCAGAGCCCGGCGAAGGCGAACAGGCTGCCGGTCACCCCGAACATCATGAAGAACACAGGCCACACGGCCCGGGTGGTAAAGACTCCACGCAGATCCAGCAGCCAATGTTGGTGGCGCTCCGGGTGGGGCGCCAGGCCCTCCAACTCACGCACCGAGGGAAAACCCGCGTCCTGCGGGCGACTGCGCACGACGACCAGCGTCAGGGCCGCGGTCACGAAGGACAGCACACCGATGCCGACGAAGACGTCCCGCCAGGACACCACGGCAACCAGGAGTGCGAGCGGCCCGGCCGCCAGGATGGCGCCCAGGTTACCAAGCAGCAGGGTGGCCCCGCTGATGGCCCCGGAATAGCGCTCGGAGAACCACTGGGTATTGCTGCGCATGAGCCCGACGAAGACCACCGAGACCCCGAGCCCGACCAGCAAGCGGCCGACGGCGGCGACCTCGAAGGTCTGCGCCAGCCCGAACAGGATCGACCCGCACCCCGCCACCAGGCACGCCAGGGCGACCCCGACGCGCGGCCCCAGGGTGTCCGCCAGCACCCCGGCGGGGATCTGCATAGCGGTGTAGATGTAGTAATACATGGCCGCCAGCGACCCCAGCGCCGCCCCGCTGGTGTGGAAGGCCGCCATCAGCTCGCCGGCCACCACCCCCGGGGCCATGCGGTGGAAGTACACCGTCATATAGGCCAGGATCAGGATGGCGTAGATGCTCCAGCGCCGACGCTGGAAGCGCCGCCAATCCGCGGGGTCGAGTGGCATGGGTGGGTCCTGGTGGGGGTCCGGCGGGTCGGCGGCCCGGCCGGAACTTGAGCGGGCGGGGTCTATGTTACCGGAGCGGGCGGCCCGGTACGGCCCGGGTGTGATCAGAACTGATGTGTTGACGCCGATCCCGGAGGGTACGCATCGCGTACCCACCGAGCCGCGGCAACCTCTGGGGCCGGGTACGCGATGCGTACCCTACAGCGACTGGACCTTCTCACGCGCCGGGCGTCGTTGTCGTTGTCGTTGTCGTAATCGAACAATCCGATCACGA
>NZ_CAIKKU010000870.1 GCF_903828115.1 uncultured Thiodictyon sp.
ACCCTACGGGCGCGGGGCCGTAGGGTCCGCTGTGCGGACCCGGTTGGCTGACGGGCCGAGATTATGATCAAGGCCGCTTAACTGGAAAAGAGGCGGGGAATTGGGGCCGCGTTCCCTGACGTGCTGGTCTCTTGGAGCGGTGTCACGCGAACGAGGGCTTTTTGCGGCGGGACGCCGCTCCCACGGACCCAGGTCAGGTCGTGGCCTCCCCGAGTTCACCCCGCAACAGCAGCCCCTCCTTGGGCCCCAGGTCCAGGGTCAGGGTATCCCCGCCCAGGCCCCAGGGGCACTCGCCCAAAAGAACACCCAGGTTCATCGCGTGGCCGGGCAGCCCGGCCAGGGGGACGCGCACGCCGGCGCAGGGGGCGGTGCCGCGGTTGACGATCAGCATCACCACCTCGGGACCCAGACAGCGGGCGAAGGCGAAGAGGTCGCCGGCGGCGAGCAGGGTCTGATAGGCGCCGCGGCGCAGGGCCTGGTGCTCCCGGCGCAGGCCGGCGAGGGTCTGGACCCAGGCGCGCAGGGGGCGGTCCCAGTGGTCCTCGTCCCAGTCGAAGCAGGCGCGGTTGTAGGGGTCGTTGCGGCCGGTCATGCCGATCTCGTCGCCGTAGTAGATACAGGGGACCCCGGGGTAGGTGAAGAGCAGCAGGAGCGCCAGGCGCATCAGGAACCGGTCCTCGCCCAGCACCGTGAGGCAGCGGGCGGTGTCGTGGGAGCCCAGCAGGTTCAATTGACAGAGCTGGTTGGCGTAGGGGATGCGGGAGCGGGCGTCGGTGAGCCAGGTATCGAGTTCGGCGGCGTCCAGGGCGATGGGGTGATAATTCACATCCTGGCCGGCGAGGAAGGCACGCACCGGGAAGGAAAATCCGTAGTAGTTCATGGCGCCGTCTTCCTGGTCGCCCTGGAGCCAGCGGGTCGCCTCGCCGAAGTGCTCGCCCAGGATGTAGGCGCGCGGGCTCTCCTCCCGGGCGGCACGGCGCAGCAACCGGAGCACCCGGGCGTTGTTGCGGGCACCGGTACCCTCCCCCATCATGTGGGCCACGTCGATGCGCCAGCCGTCCACCGAATAGGGCGGGCGCAGCCAGCGGCGCACGATGGAGTCGACCCCATCGAGGAAGTAGTCGCGCACCGCGGGATGGCCGAAATCGAGCACCGGCAGGACCTTGGACCCCTGCCAACACTGGTAGCTCTCGGGGTCGGCGGGATCGCTGAAGACATAGGCACCGCGATAGGGCGCGGCGACGTCCTGGTAGGCCCCGGGCGCGGCATGGGTCCCCCAGCGGTTGAACCAGGGGTGGGTGTCGGAGGTGTGATTGAAGACCGCGTCCAGCACCAGCCGGATGCCCCGTCCGGTGGCGGCCACCCGCAGGTCCGCCAGGGCGTGATCGCCGCCCAGGTAGGGGTCGACGTGCTCGAAGTCCTCGGTATCGTATTTATGTACACTGGGTGAGGTGAAGATCGGGTTCAGGTAGAGGGCGGTGACGCCCAGGTCCTGGAGATAATCGAGCGACTGGCGCACGCCGATCAGGTCGCCGCCGTAGAATTCGCCATTCGGCCGCTTCGGGTCGATGGGCTCACCCCAGTCCTTGGCCCGGATCGGCCCGTCGTCGCGCGGCGCGTAGGCGCCGGACTGGGGGCTGACCGCCGGGTCGCCGTTGCGAAAGCGCTCCGGAAAGATCTGATAGAAGACCTGGTCCGGCACCCAGTCCGGCGTGGCGTCCGCCAGGTTGACCCGGAAGAAGCGCTCGCGCAGCGGCATCCGGGGGCTCGCGCCCGCCGCATCCAGCCACCACTGCCGGTCCGTCCACAGGACCTTGAAGGCGTAGACGGTGAGTGGTCCGGCCGGGTTGGGGATCAGGTCCGCGGCATAGACCCGGAAGCGCCCCTGCTGCGCGATCAGCTCCATGGGGATCAGACGCTCTTCATTGTCCGGCTCCAGCCGCAAGAAGACCCCGGTGGGAAGGTCGCCGGGAAGCGCGGCGGCCAGCCACAACTGGACCCGGCAGCGCCCGTCGCGCGACACGAAGAAGGGTGCGATCTGGTGATGCATCATGGCGGGTGCGGTCATGGGTCCCCCTGGATAGGTGGGTGGGTGGCAGTCAAGCATGAAGCCGGTCACTCGCAGCGCCGACCCCGTTATCGATTAACCTGATAAAGAGTATTTGGCCGCAAATAAGCGCAAATAAATCTGCTGGTTGGCATGGTCGCGGGCGTCACCCGGAAGGTGAACATGCAGTAAACGCTTCGCACCGTTGTCGTTGTCGTTGTCGTTGTCGTTGTCGTTGTCGTTGTCGTTGTCGTTGTCGTTGTCGAGATTATCGTAGCACCACGGGTACTCTCGCACCCAGATAGAATCGCATTTCCGATTCCGATTCCGATTCCGATTCCGATTA
>NZ_CAIKKU010000871.1 GCF_903828115.1 uncultured Thiodictyon sp.
CTTCGGCGGCGGCGGCGGCTACGGCAGCGGCGGCGTCGGCGGCGGCTTCGGCGGCGGCAGCGCCGGCGGCGACTTCTCCGGCGGTGGCGGCGCGGGCCTCGGGGGCGCCCTCTTCGTCAAGCGCGGCACCCTGACCCTCAAGTCGGTCAGCTTCACCAGCAACAGCGCCGTCCTGGGCAGCAGCACGAACAACGGCGTCGGCCAGGGCGGCGCCATCTTCATCTGCACCAGCGACCTGACCGACTCCGGCACCAACCAGGCGCCCACCCAGTGCCTCGGCAGCATCGACCTGGCCGCCTCCTGCGGCGTGACCTTCACCGGCGGGGTGGCGGCACAGGGTCAGCCCGACCTCTTCTGGACCACCGTCAACCACGTCACCACGGGGCTCACCGACTCCTGCGTCGTCGCCACCCCGACCATGGCCGTCCAAGGCCAGGGGGTCACCATCGCCAATGGCGCCACCAGCCCCAGCACCGCCGACGACACCGACTGGGGCACCGTGACCCTGGGCAACGCCCCCAGCCACGGCTTCACCATCAAGAACACCGGCGGCTTGGCCCTCAACCTCACCGGGACGCCCAAGGTCGCCCTCATCGGCGCCGACTGCACCGCCTTCGTCGTCACCGCCCAACCCACGAGCCCGGTCCCCATCACCACCGGCAGCACGCCGTTTACGGTCCAATACACCCCAGCCGCGGCCGTCGCCTCCACCTGCACGGTCAGCATCGCCAACGACGACAGCACCAAGAACCCCTACACCTTCGCCATCGCCGGGACCGGGGCCCTGATCGCGCAGACCATCAGCGTCATCACCGCGTCCCCCGCCAGCGCGGCCTACGGCAGCGGCTTCAGCGTCGCCGCCACCGGCGGCGCCTCCGGCAGCGCCATCGTCTACGGCAGCAGCGGCGGCTGCACCAACAGCGGCGCCGTCTACACCATGACCAGCGGCACCACCGCCTGCACCGTCACCTACGACCAGGCCGGCGGCGGCAACTATGCCGCCGCCGCGCGGGTCACGGCGATCGTCACCGCCCAGCAGGCCGCCCAGACCATCGGCTTCGGCCCGGCCCCGACGGTGATCGTCGGCGGCACCGGACAGGTGAGCGCCACCGCGACCTCGGGCCTCACGGTCGGCTTCGGCAGCCAGACCAGCGGCATCTGTAGCGTCAGCGGGACCCTCGTCACCGGCCTGGCCGGCGGGACCTGCACCGTCGCCGCCAACCAGGCCGGCAACGCCAACTATGCCGCCGCGACCCAGGTCACCCAGCAATTCGGTATCGGGGTGCCGCCCACCCTGAGCACCCCGCAGGTCAGCCTGGCCGCGGCCAACCTGGCGACCCTGGACCTGCAGGCGAGCATCGCCGGGACCGGGTACTTCACCCTGCACGCGGGCACCGCCATCCTCTGCGGGACCGGCGCCCAGGTGCAGGCCGGGCAGGACGGCAGCAGCGCGCCGGCCCATTACCGGGGCTCACTGCCGCTCGCCGCCGCGACCCTGGCCCATTACACCCTGCGCAACCTGACCCAGGACCGCGCCTATACCCTCTGCTTCACCGCCGCCGCGGCCGACGGGACCCTGCAAGGCACGCCGGCCGGCGCCGCGCTGCAGACCGCGGCCATGACGGCCTTCACCGACCCCGGCTGGTCGCCGGTGGGCGGTGTCGGGTTCACCGTCGGCGCGGTGACGGACCCGAGCCTCGCCTTCGCCGCGGACGGCGCGCCCTATGTCGCCTATCGCGACGGCGCGAGCGCTCGGGCCGCGGTCATGGCCTACCGTAACGGGGGCTGGGGCGCGGTCGGGGGCGCGGTCTCAGTCGGCACCGCCGCCACCCCGTCGCTCGCCCTGGCCCCGGACGGGACGCCCTATGTCGCCTATCAGGACCAGGACGCGGCGGGCAAGGCCACGGTGCAGCGCTTCGACGGCAGCGACTGGGTGCCGGTCGGCGGCGCCGGCTTCACCCCCGGCACCGCGACCCACACGCGCCTCGCCTTCGGCGCCGACGGCAGTCCCCAGGTCGGTTATCAGGACGGCGACCAGGCCGGCAAGGCGAGCGTGATGCGCTTCGACGGCGCGAACTGGGCGCCGCTCGGCACGCCCGGGGTCTCCGACGGCACGGCCGTCGCCCCCGCCCTGGCGGTCGCCCCGGACGGCGGTACCTGGCTCGCCTATCTGGACGGCGCGACCAGCCCGCCCAACCGGGTCACGGCCCTGAGGTTCAACGACAGCGGCTGGGTCACGCAGGGCTCCGCCGGGTTCTCGGACGGGGCCGCGGCCTTCCCGACCCTGGCGCTCGCCCCGGACGGCCTGGCCCAGGTCGCCTATGCGGACGCCGCCACCAGCCCGGCGAACCGGGCGACGGTGATGCGCGACGACGCCGGTACCTGGGACGCGCTGGGCGGTGTCGGGGTCTCGGCCGGGATCGCCGCCGACCTGGCCCTGGCCCTGGGCGCGGACGGGGCGCCGCTCCTGGCCTTGCGCGACGGCAGCACCAGCCCGGCCAATCGGGCGACGGTGCTGCGCTTCGACGGGACCCAGTGGGCGGCCCTGGGCGGCGCCGGGTTCTCCGGCGGCACCGCGGCCTTCACCGCGCTCGCGGTCGCCCCGGACGGGACCCCCTATGTCGCCTACCAGGACGGCGCGCTGGGCAACCGGGCGACGCTGCTGCGCCTAGCCGAGCGGGTCGGCGTCACCGTCGGCACCAACCCCGCCGGGCGCACCTTCAGCGTCGACGGCAGCCCCTACAGCGCCGTCCAGTCATTCGCCTGGGCGCCGGGCACCAGCCATACCCTGGCCACCAACTCGCCGCAGACCGGCCCCGGGGTGCAGGCGGTCTTCACCGGCTGGTCGGACGGCGGGGCCTTGAGCCACGCCGTCACGGTCCCGGCGGGGTCGACCGCCTATACCGCCGGCTTCGCCACCCGGTATCAGTTGACCACCGCGGTAAACCTGGCGGCCGGCGGCCATGTCCTGCCGCTCACCGGCGGCTGGTACGGTGCCGGGAGCCTGGTCCAGGTCTCGGTGACGCCCAATGCCGGCTATGCCTTTGCCAACTGGACCGGCGCGGTCGCCAATGCCGCAGCCGCGGCCACCAGCGTGACGATGAGCGCCCCGCAGAGCCTGGTCGCCAACTTGAGCGGCGTCCCGGCCCTGCGCGCCCAGGTCACCGGCAAGACCGGGGCCGCCGCCAGCCGGGTCTGGACCATCACCCTGACCAACAGCGGGACCGGCACGGCGACCGAGGTCGCCATTACCGGCCTGGCGGTCGCGGCCTGGAGCGGGACCCCCTGCACCCCCGCGGTGCAGACGACGGGGCCGGTCGCGGTGCCGGATGTCGCGCCGGGCAGCCCCCGGACCGCCAGCCTCACCATCGACTTCGGCACCTGCGCCGCCGCGACCAAGTTCAAGGTCGACATCGGCTACCGCTTCGGCCCCGGCGGCGGCACCGTCGGCACCACCAGTTACACCAACACCCTTCGTTGAACCGGGAGTCCGCCATCATGATCCACCGCACCCTCCTCGCCCTGCTGCTGCTCGCGACCGCGCTCGCCGCCCCGGCCTCCCCGATCCCGACCCTGACCCTGACCGCGGCGGACCTCACCGGGGCGCCGGGGCAGACGGTCGGCTGGGGCTTTACGCTGGACAACCCCGGGACCAGTTTCGACCTCTACGTCACCAACGTCTGGGCGGACGGCTCCCTCGGCAGCGGGGTCCTGGGCACCTTCACCGACGCCATCGCCATCTGGTCGCTGCCCAATGGTCTGATGGTGACCGCCGGGGGCCTCTACACCGGGAGCTTCCCGACGACCGCGCTCGCGACCTTCGCGATCGACGCCAGCGCCGAGCCCGGGGACTGGGTGAGCGGGATCATCCACCTGGACTACGATCTGTATCAGGGGCAGGATTTCCAGCGCGGCGGCAGCGTGGAGGCCCCGGCCACGGTGAGCGTGGTCGCCGCCGCCCCCGTCCCCGCCACCGCCGCCCTGCTGGCCTTGGGGCTGGCCGGGCTCGCCGGGCGGGCCTGGCCGCGGCGGGGCAAGCGCGGCGCCTGAAGGTCGCGCAGCGACGCGGTGGGAGCGGCTTCAGCCGCGACGAGACGCCGCGGTATCCCGCGACGCCGCGTCTCCCGCGCGGCCCGTCGCAGCGACTTTGATCATAAGCCCGGCCATTGGGAGCGCCGCACCCCAGTGCGGCGCGATCTCTCAGGCGCCC
>NZ_CAIKKU010000872.1 GCF_903828115.1 uncultured Thiodictyon sp.
CCGTTGGTGGCCCGCCTGCCTCCCCCTGTACCGCGTCGCGGGTCACGCCCGCCAGTGGACGGCGGCTGGCCGCGACGATCGGCCGCCGCAACCCCGGCTCAGCACACGTTTCGGCACCGCCGTGGCGTCATGTGCGGGGCCCGCGCCCAGCTGCAAAAATGGCCAAAGTCGAGACACAATCGTTGTCGTTGTCGTTGTCGTGTTCGTGATCGGAGAAGCGATGTACTTTGGGGTGGGAAAGAATCCGGGGAGTACGGTAGACTCGACAACGACAACGACAACGACAACGACAACGACAACGAAAATGTCACTATAGGCAGTCCCTAATGGAAGTGTTTAACTTATTAGTGAACCGTTCCTTAGCGGTTGGTCGCCACCGGCGGGTTTGGCGTTACCGAGACCTTGGGGACAGTCATCCGGCGGATGCGGCAGCAACCTGGGGGTATCGCGAGAGGACGAAATGAAACACGAACCACGGATTGAAGAGCTGCTTCACGGGGACGAACGGACCCATGAGACGGCGGTCAGGCTGCTCGTCGAGGCGTTCGATAATCCCGCCCGTTACGATGAGCAGCGCATTCGGGCGGAACTGGCGCCGACGCCCAATCTGTTCTATCGCAAGTTCTTCGTCGCCTATCGTGGCGATGAGGTGGTCGGCGTAGGGGGTGTCAAAAGCGCGGATTGGGCCTCGAATACCCATATTCTTTACCTGTCCGCGGTTGCGCCGGCGGCGCGTGGGAAGGGTGTCGCCAAGGCCTTGGTCCAGGCCCGCATCGACTGGGTGCGGGAGGGTTTCGCCGCCGGGTGCATACTCGTTTCCACCACGCACAAGAAGCGCTTTGCCGGGTACGGATTCAGACCCTTGCGGGAAGACGAGGCGGAGGGTCGCACGCTGATGGTGCTTGAATTCCCGGAGCCTTAGCCGGGTGACACCAGGTGTCGACGGCCAGGGCGAGTCAACGGATCACCAGTTTGGCCCCGGACCGATCGTTCGCCTTGAGCGGGAAGGCGAACTCTCGGGCGCGAGCGGGCATCCAGGTGTCGCACCCGGTCGCGATGATCCCGCGAAGTAACGACCAATCCGAAGATCACCTTAATATACTGGTTGTATTAAGGTTCTGTGACGTGCTATACCTTACCTCAGTGGTCGGATATGTCGGCCGAAAAAGTACCTGTCCCTGGGGGCGTGCGGCAATGTCGGCCGGATACTGTCTGGGCGCTTTATCCGCCGGGAGGCGTGTCATGGTCCTTCGAGTGCTGCCAATCCCGCCCGGGAGCCACACGGCAGGCGTCCGGGGAACGGCCGGCAGCGTGCAACGGGTCGAGGAATCTGCGCCCGGGGGGCGGGGGATGGCAACGAAACCGATGAGGGGCAGTCGATGATTTATCTATCCGTTGGGGCACTGATCCGTGGTCAAGAGATGGTAAGCCTGAATCCCGATGCGACGGTGCAGGAGGCAGCCACGCTGATGGCCGCCCGGCGCGTGGGGGCCATCCCCGTGCTAGGGTTCGGCGGACGCCTCGCCGGGATCTTCACCGAGCGCGATCTGCTCAATCGCGTCGTCGCCCAGGACCTGCGCCCCACGTCGGTGCGCCTCGCTCAGGTCATGACCCCGGATCCGATAACGATCGGTGTAGGGGCATCTCTGGTCGAGAGTCTCGCGATCATGCTCGAACACCGATTTCGGCACCTGCCGCTACTTGAAGGGGAACAGGTGGTGGGGATCCTATCCTGCCGAGATATCCCAGCCGATTATTGGATGATGTGGCAGAACTGGGAGACGGCACAGCGGGAACTCGTATCCGCAGCCGCCTGAGCCCTTCTTTGCGACCACGCCCAGCGGACGGACATCGAGCCGTGGGCGCGGCCGCACGGGTGACGGCAATAGCGCCTGTTTCCTTGCTGTGGAATTCAGCGAAGACCTGGAATTTGAATCCATTGACGGGTTCCCGATTAGCGGCTTGCTCCTGACGCACTGCTCCAGACCGCCAACGCGCGCAGTCGTGCTGGGGCATGGCTCAGGCAGGCTCGTTGATCCGCCGCCGGACCTGCCCCATGATGACGGTACCGCTCGGGTGCCCCACTTGCGAAGGTCAAGACGCAGCCCGCCCATTTCCGAGGACCCCAACTGGCTTGTGCTCCATGGCAAGCGATGTCACGTCATCGCAACCTTGGCGGGCTAGAATCCCTTACGTTACCGTACGGCCTGTTTGGCAGTGCAGAATGAGCCACAAACACCACCGTTGGTCCATCGAGCGACTCGGCCGTGCCATGGGGCTTCTGGCCATCGGCCATGCCGAGGCCAAGGCGCTGGTGATGAAATTCGTCGCATCCAGCGGCTACTGCCTTGCCGTAGGAGCGGCCCCAGGCCGCGATGCACCACCGCGAGTTCCAGTGGCCGGAAAGATGGTTAGTGCCTGTTCAGGCAGAGGCACAATCATGGGTCCGAAATCCATCCTCTGGGTCACCGTCAGCGTCGTCTCGGGCATTTGGTATGCCATGGACCCCGCTGCACACCCGATTGCTGATCCCCGGGTGTCTTCATCACACAGCACGGTGGGGCCGGCGCCATGGCCTTTGCGCCCTTGAGTGTCGGCTGATCCTCGCCGATCAAACGTCACTGTACCCAATGTACCAAGGCGAGCGTTTCAAGGGCTTGACCTGCGACGCCTGGCGATCGCAGTGATGATCAAGGCCGCGGTTTGCTTGCGGGACCCGCTCGGCGGTCTGGTCGTCGTGCCGACCGCGGGCCGCCGCGATAGAGACCAAGGGCGGCGGCAACCAAACGGGCATCCGCCTGCGCTAGGTGCTGAGAAGCACTTCCGCAACCGGACGGCGTAGCGATCGCGGCATTGGTTCGGCATAGCCGAAGCGCAGCAGCAATTGGGGCAGCGCATGGCCAAGTCCGATGGCCGTCTGGAACTGACCGCGAATATCAGGTACTTCGATCGGCTGATTGAGGAAGGCCGACCTGATGTTCAGCGAGGTCATGGTAAGTGCCATACGCTCATAGACCTGCCCAACGCGCACCCACGCCGTCTTACCTTCCAATTCCGAGGTCACCACGACGGCCCCGGGTGAACTGCGCACCTTTTTGGCATCGGCATCGGCTTGCCGCTGCGGCTTGGTCCAAGCCACCACCAGACGCCCGAGCCAGCGCGGTACTTGCGGCCTGCCCGCACAGGCTGAATACAGACCATCGCGGGACGCCAAGGCTTCCGTCTGGTTAAAGCGCAGCCAGGAAATCAACTCGGCCATAAAGGCGCGATCGGCAAACTGGCGCAGGTTCCCGTGGCTGACATACTCCAGCACCGTATTCATTTCGATGGGATTGGTGACCAGGCGTAACGCGATCCCGGGCTCCAGCGGTACGGCCTGCACCTGGTCAAGGTCAGCGCCCTTGACGGGCAGGCCGTCATATTCCGAGCGCGTGTTCTGGCGCGTTGGGATGGCCTCGAACAACGGGCTGCCCTGCGGGGTGTCCGCTGTCAAACGGACCTGGATCAGGGCCGCCGTATCAGGATAAGTCACTTGCGGCGCATACCCGGCGGCGCGGGCGGCCATCAGCAGATTCTCCAGCGCACAGCCCAGGCTGATCCAGAGTTCCCGGTTATCCTGGTCGACGGCCGGGAGACTCCGGGCCAGGTCCGGGTGGATTTCGATTGCGTCTTCGGTGATCGCGAATCGCCATGGCTGGGTGTTGTGTCCACTCGCTGCCAGTGAGGCATAACGGACCAGTTCGCGCATTGGCCCTGACATGGGTTGAACCTGTTCAAGTCGCATGATTCTTACGGGCGTCCCTGATCGGTGCCCGCATCCGGTTCGGCCAGCAGCATGTGGGCCAGGTGCAACTTCCGCAGCATGGATCGTTTGTTGGCGTGATGCGCCTGCACCCGCCGCAGGAAGTCGTCCAGGACCCGCACCGCGGCTACGACATTTAAGCCCATGTTGAGCATGACACACTCGGCGCGCGATGGCGAGGTTTGGGCCAGGGCTTCCAAGAGCTGAGTGGCCCAAATCACCGCGACATGCGCGGCCTCGCAGATCCAGTGGATCTCCTCCTGAATTTCCGCAATGGCACGGCGCTCGAAGCCGCACTCGATGGCGAAGTCCCCGTGGGCGAGGTGGGCGGCTGCGCCGATGCCTCCGCGGTCAGCCAGACCCGTGCAGGGGCGGTGACCCGCCCACAGACATCGCGTCCTTTCGTGGTTGTCAGCCCTCCGCCGGGCCGGCCCGCACGCCGGCCGCCTGGGAATCGACGGGAACGATGTGCGCACCCATGCAGTTCTATTTCACCCACACCTCGACCCGCCGGTTCTTTTCTCTTCCCTCGGGCGTGTCGTTCGACGCGACCGGGGCCTTGTCGCACAGACCCGCGACCTGCTCCACAGTTAAGCCTTCCATAACAAGTTCCGCTTTCACTCTTTCGGCACGGTCCCGGGAGAGGGTGCAATTTGCCCTGCGGCTACCCTTTGAATCGGCAAAGCCCAGGAGGATCAGGGAGCGACCCTGAAAGTCTCCCCGCTGCATGATGCCGCTCACGCGGCCGATGTCGCGATTGGCCCGGCTATCCAGCTCGGAGGTGCCCGTGCGAAAACGGAATCGGGTTGGCAGTTCCGCCGTTGCGTTCGATGAAGCCGATGCCCAGCGGACCGCTGCCGACCGACTCGGAGAGCTTTTTGCTGTCCTCGAAACGCTCGGCATTGGCGGCGAGGGACTTATCCTGCTTCATCAGCGCTGCCTCGTTGAAAAAATCCCAGGTGCCGGACTTGTTGTCGCGGGCATTGACGGCGATAGTCCCGGCTTGGCCACCGACTGCAGACCAGTTGGTGATGGTGCCGCTGAAGATATCGGCGAGTTGAACCAGGGTCAGGCTTTTGACCGGGTTGGATGGATGAACGATAACGGCAATGCCGTCGAGCGCCAGGACATGCTCGCTGGCATTGGACTTTGGAAAGCCGTTGCGTTCGCCGACGATGAAGCTTTCCTCTGCCTTGGCATCTTCCACGCGATGGACGTTGCTGTAGCCTTCCTGCTTCAGGAATGCCTCGGCGAGGGCCGGCAGCAGTTTGCCGCCGATGGTGTTGGAGCCGTGGAAGCGCAGCAGGGTTTCTGCGACCGCTGGGGGTTTCGGTGACGCCTTGCAGGTTCCCGTGACTGGGTCCCACATCTCGGGCAGAGTACAGGGCTCTGGAGACGGCGGGGTCCGGCAGATGTTGGTCGTCGCGTCGAGCACTCCCGGTGGTGGGCATGGCACGGGCGTCGGCGCTTCACATGCCTTACTGACCGCGTTCCGTACCAAGGGCTTCTCACACTCGGTAGGCTGGTTCAGATACCAAGCGCCGAGCCCGGTCGTCAGCAGGGCCAAGATGGCGCCGAGCACCCACCACGACTTGCCGCCGCCGCCAGCCTGACCAATCCCTTGGAACTCACCGCGGCCGTCGGCCTCGGCGCCTTCCTGGCCCTGGTCATGGTCCTGGCCAAGGGGGTCGAGATCTGGCTTGGCCAGGTCGGCGTCCTGGCCCTGGCAGCCGCCTCGGGCATTGCCGACGTCGATGCCATCACCCTGTCCCTGGCCGGAATGACCCGGACCGGGTTGGACCTGCAAACCGTCGTCACCGGCATCGTCATTGCGGCGGCGACCAACTCACTGGTCAAAGGCGGCATGGCGACCACCATCAGCGGCGGGCGACTCGGGGCGAGCGTCGCCCTGCCGCTGGCCGTGGCCGCCGTCGTCGGACCAGTGGCGGTCTGGATCACGTTGTGGTGACTGCCCCCGCGTCGCCGATTACTCTCGGTATTGTCTGTGCCGCCCCGGCTCGACTGGAGAAACGTTAGACCGCCGGGGCGAGACGGGACCATACTTTGCGGCCTGATGCGCGCCCCTTGAGCCAGTCCGTCAATGCCCTTCGCCCACGAATACGCGTTCGATCCCAGCTGCGGCTATAGCCTGGATGACCTGCTCGCCGTGGAGCCACCGCCCGAGTCCGCCGATTTCGCCGCCTTCTGGCGGGGTCGCTACCACCGCAGCCTCGGGGTGGCGCCCAACCCCCGGCTTCGGTCCTCCGGCGAGGCCCATCCGCGTTTCTGCGTCCATGACCTGGAGTACGACTCCACCGACGGCTTCCCCATTCGCGGTTGGCTCCTGACGCCGCGCCATGGCCCGCCGCGGCGCGGATTCGTGCTCGGCCATGGCTACGGCGGGATCGAGGCTCCGCCCCTTGACCTGCCCCGCGAGGACGCTGCCTATCTGGTGCCTTGCTTCCGGGGCCTGAGCCGCAGCCGCCGCCCGCCGATCTCCGAGGACCCCAACTGACATGTGCTCCACAACATCGACCAGCGCAGTCGCTACATCCTGGGCGGCTGCGTCGAGGATGTCTGGACCGGAGTCTCGGCCCTGCTTGGGCTGGTCCCCGAACTGACGGGGCACCTCGGTTATCTGGGCATCAGCCTGGGCGGGGGCATCGGGGCCATGGCCCTGGCCTGGGACGAGCGGATCGCTTGGGGCCATCTCAATGTGCCGAGCTTCGGTGACCAACCCCGGCGGCTCGTCCTGCCCAGTACGGGCAGCGCCGCTGCGGTCCAGCGCTACGCCCGCACCGCGGGTCAGGTCCTGGAAACGCTGGCATATTACGATTCCGCCGTTGCCGCCAGGCATATCCGCCAACCCATGCATGTAGCCGCCGCCCGTTTCGACCCGGCGCTTTGAGGCCCGCAGGATGACCAAGGGCCCGCGGGGCCGAACCGCGGGTCACGTCATCGTAACCTTGGCGGGCTAGAATCCCCTTGTCGCCGCTCGGCGCAGCCGCCCGACATAGCCGCCGGCACCTCCGCAAGGTCCTGTAACCCAGAATGAACCGCGAATACCACCGTTGGTACAGCGAGCGGCTCGGCCGCACCATGGAACTGCTGGTCTTCGGCCATGCCGGGGCCAAGGTACTGGTATTCCCAACCCGCGACGGGCGCTTCCATGAGAAGGTCGCGGCCTTCTCCGGGCGCTATGACCTGACCCTGAATGTAGACGATTTCCGCGACCTGTTCAGCGGCCATCGGGACGCCTTGGTCTATTACCATACCCCGGTCCAGTATCTCGCCAACCTCCACTGTCCGGAGCGTCTTGCGGCGCTGCGGCGGATGGACATCGTGCTGGTCGTCGGCAATGAGGACCCCTTTCTCGAAAATAATCGCTACCTCAGCCGGCTGCTCTGGGAGAAGGGCATTCGGCATAGCCTGCACGAATGGGACGGACGCGCGCATCGCGGCTCATCCTGGCGGCGGATGGCGCCGTTGTATGTGTAGGATCGCGGGGCAACTACGCCCCTGTGCTCGTGCCGGGGCGCCGCCCCGGCAGGCCGTCTTGGCGGCCCTGCCGTCCACGGTGGCGCAAAGGTGCCGCTTGACCTGGCGGCGGAGCCACCAAGCCCCGTGGACCTGGATCACCGTCACTGAATCCCCGCCGCCTGCTTGAAGTGGCCTTCCAGCTTGAGCCCATAGTCGATGGCGCGATTCAGTTCCACGGTGTATTTCTCCACCGCCCCGGCGGCGGTAGCCAGGGCCGCCTGGTGGGCGGTGGCGTCCACTGATCCGGCGGCCTGTTGGGTATAGGACTGGACCTGGCCGCCGGTGTCCATTTGGAAGGGACCGGTGAGTTGGCGCGGGTCGATCTGCTTCAATACTGCATAGTGGCGGTTGAGTTCGGCGATCTTGGAAATCAACGCCTGCTTCACCTGGAGATAGCGCGACAGGTACTCGGTGAAGGTGGCATAGGCGTTGAGATTGCCGATATGGGCCGGGTCGGTCAGGTACTCCGGGGTCCATTGGATGGACAGCACGTTGTAATAGTTCTGGAAGTCGAACAGGTTCACGTCCTTATCGGAGCGCGCCAAGGCCAGATAGGCCTGGTCCAAGGCCTCCTTCACCCAGCGCTCGCGATCCTCCCATTGCTTCTGGTTGCCTGCCATATCGGCCGGGTTGAACTCGCTCCCGCCGAAGGAGAAGCTGCCCAACTGCTTGAGGTAATCGCCGAAGCTGGCCGCCTGGGCCACCGTGGTCGCCATCAGCGTGCCCAGCAAAAGCGCGGGTAGCCGCGTGCCCGGCGGCGGCCGTTGTGTCCTCATGTTGTTGGTCCTCGATGATTCAGAGATTGGGTCCGACCGGGTCGCCAAGCCCCTGGTAGGTGCGGATCAGGGCCATGATGACGTCGCCGCTCTGGGCCGGGATGAGGATCTGGGAGGCCTTGATCAGGTCCGGCACCAGTCCGTTCTCGGTCACGAAATCGCCCAGCACGTCGTTCATCTCCTGGTTGGAGATTTGGGTACTGACTGGGCGGAAGCCCTCCTTTTGCAGGGCCAGGAGTTGGATATCGCGCGTCAGCAGGAAGTCCTTGAAGCGCCGCGCGGCCTCGACCTGGGCCTGGGAATTGCCGTGACGCAAGGTGTAATAGGGGTGGTCCGAGATCAGATTGTACTTGGGATAGCGAATCACCGGCTTGGCCCCGCCCGGGTCATTGGCCTTGCGGATGAAGGCGAGCTTCACGCCCAGGTTCTCGTAGACATAGACGCTGGACAGCGGCTGACCCCCATAGCCCGCCTGCATCAGCGGCTCGGCGAGCTTGCCGGTGCTGTCCTTGGTCTGGTCCGACATGTATTTCATGAAGGCCAGATAGGCCTGGAAGTCGGGGTTCTTGAGATCTTCCAGACGGACCCTGTAGCGCGTCCGGTCCTTGGCGAAGAACTCGTAGGCCATGGTGATCAGGGCGACGGCGCCGCTGTTGGAGTCTTGCGGGCGGGTGAAGCCGAATTGGAAGTTGCGCCCGTTCGGGTCGATTTTCTCGCCGCCTAACTCGCGGGAGAAGACCTCGGTTATGGTATCGAAGCTCATCGACTTTTGGACCTTCTGGTCGATCGCCTGCTGCACCGGCTCCCAGGTGATGAAGATCATGGGGCTGCGCGCCACCGACTCATCGGTCTCGAACAGCTTGCCGCCGGTGAAGGCGTCCTCCACGACGGTGCGGAAGATGCTGGAGGCGGGGGCCCAGACCTGATACTCGTTGCGCCCGCCGTGCATGGTCTTGTCGTCGGCGAGCAGGGCCGCGGACTCGGTGGAGCCGATCTTGTCGATGGTGAGCCGGATGGGCTTGCCGTCGATGCTGTTGCGCGCCGGGTCGGCCATGAAGCGCCGGGCGGCCTCCTCGAACCAGTCCTTCTTCTCGGAGCCGGCAGCGATCTTGACCTCGATCACCTGCCGGTCCTCCGCTACCGGATAGACCACCTGCTGCTGCCCGGTCTTGGCCGCGGTGACCTCCACCGGTTTGACTGTGACCGCCTGGGTCTTGACGGTCGCTCCGATCGATTCCTGACCGTCGCGCGGCAGGACGACCGGGGCCGGGCTCTCCGGGGTGCTCGGCAATTGTTGGGCCGGCGCCTCCTTCACGGCGGTGCCCGATGGGGTCCCGGCTTGACCGGGGGTCGCGCCGGGTTTGGCCTGGACCTTGGACAGGTCGACGTTGAGGCTACCGAAATCGAACAGCTTCTCGGCCGCCGGGAGCGCGGGCGCGGCGAGTGCGATACCGAGCACCAGCAAGGTGCTGGCTACCGTGCGGCCGAGTATTGCGAATGGGGACCGGGATCGGCGTTCAGTTGGCGCGGAATTCGCGGAACCTGACATCGGGGTTATCCTCGGGTGTGCAGTGATTACAGGAGCTCGCTGAAGCGCTTGAAGATCTCGCGGATCTCCGCGGAGTCCCCGCGGCGCGTCTCGCCGCCGGCCGCGGCACTGATGGCCTTGAGCGGCGCGTCGTCCGCCAGGCTGCCGAAGGCGACGCCGAAGACCGGGATCTTGCAGGCCTGATCGCCCAAGTAACCGCCGCCGCCGTCGGATTGGCCGAAGCCGATCTGTCGGATCAGGTCGGCTTCCGAAACCTTGGAGGCATTGTCGATTCCATCGGTCAGGACCACCAGGACGCGGATCGACCGGTCCGTCGGATCCGCCTTGATTGCTTGGCAGAGGTCGGTCCAGGCGGTGGCGATGGCCGAGCGCATGGCGGTCCCGCCCGCCGGGTGAATCTTGGCGAGCGCCTCCGCCAGGCGCGCCTTACCGGCCGCATCCATGGCGATCGGCTGGCCCTTGGGCGTCAGCTCGGAATACTGGACCTGATAGTCATAGAGCAGCAGGGAGAGGCGGTCCTTGTCCTGGAGGGTCCCGGCGAGCAGATTCGCACTCTCCACCGCCATCTCGATGCGCGAGCGCTCCACCCCGCGCTCGTTGTCGCGCAACTTGGTGTCCATGCTGCCGGAGCGGTCGATCACCAGTACCACCTGGGATTTGTTCTTGATTGCGCGGAAGGCATCGCGGGCGGCCTTGACGACGTTGCCGCCCGGGGTGGCGAGGAAGTTGTGCACCGTCTCGAACGGCTGCACCCCATGGTCCGGCTTCCAAACCATGGCATAGATCTTCGGGTCCATGTCGAGGGCGACGCTTGGACGGAACCCGTATTGCAATGCCTTGGCCTGGGTCTGCGGGGACATCAGGAAGGCGAAGTAGCGCTTGGCCCCATCCTCCTCGTCCGCGTCCACCCAGTCGCGCTTGACGATGGCGAAGGGGTGATTGGTGGCGAAGGTACCCTCCTTGGGATAGACCGCCATCAGCGTGGGGAACTTGAGTCCCTGGTCGCGGATGTATTGGTTGGCCTGGATCACGTCGCTCTCATAGAGCACCACCGCGTCCGCGTATTGCGGGCCGCCGGCCCGCATCTTCTCGGCATAGAAGCCGGTGGAGCGGCCATAATGGATGACGCTCTCATGGACCTTGGCGACGAATTCGCGGACCTTCGGGTCCTCGACCTTGGCGAGCGACAGGCGCGGCATCGGCCGGCCGGCCTGCGCCTCCGCACCCGCATAGAACTGGGCGACCAGGGCCGACAGCCCGCTGTTGGAACTCTCCGGGCTGGTCTGACCGTAGCGGAAGCCGCCCGCGGACGAGCGCTTGAAGACCTCCGCCCAACCCACCTGAGCGGCCGGGCCGAGCATGGCGAGCGCCGGCTCCCACATGGCGATCACCACCGGGGAGGAGACCAGAAAGCCCTCGACCCTCAGCAGGTCCTTGCCCTGCGCCTGGGACGACTCGTAATTGATCAGGTTGACATAGAGATCCGAGGCCGGGCTGGTGGCGTGGACCTCGTTGGGGCCGGCCTGACCGTCCTTGATCTCGTTGACCGCGTCGCCCGACCCCTTGGGGATGGCGTGGACGCAGATGGTCTTGCCCGAGGCGGTCTTCTCGCCCTGCCGGTTGAAGGCGTCGGTGACCTCGTGGATCCAGGGTGCCTTCTCGGAGCCGTAGGTGAAGCGAACGACGACTTGGTTCGCCGTCGGGATACACAGGTTCTCCACCTCCGCCGCGGACGCGGCACCGGGGGCGAGACCAAGGAGCGAGACCGCCAGGGCGGCGGCTGGGAATCGCGACAGGTCCGTGGACATGAGACCTCCGAAGCCGATGGATGGGGGACCGCACGGGTTCCGCGCAACTTTGCACAAGTGTGACAGGAAAATGTGACAGCATTGTAACGGCGGCGCCGTCCAGCGTTCTTGCGGTAACGTCCTCGCAACCTTGCCGTACTAGGATACCGCCGTTGCGGCACGGTCACTTCGTCGGCCGCTCCGCCCTTGAGAGCCTCACCTCGATGTACCCAGGCGAGCGTTTCAACAGCATCACCCACCTGGTCGGCGCCGTGCTGGCCCTGATCGGGGTCACCGTGATGGTGACCCTGGCCGGTGTCGCGGGCGGGACCCTGCGGATCCTCAGCTTCACCGTCTATGGGGTGACGCTGTTCCTGCTCTACCTGTCATCGACCCTCTACCACAGCCTGCGCGGGCGCGCCAAGGCGCTCTTCCTGATCCTCGACCACCACGCGATCTATCTGTTGATCGCCGGCACCTATACCCCCTTCACCCTGATCGCCCTCAAGGGAAAGACCGGCCTGTGGCTCTTCGGCGCCGTCTGGGGACTGGCCCTCGTCGGTATCATCACCGACACCCTGCGCGGCGGGGGCGGAGGCCTGCTGTCGGTCTGCATCTATCTGCTGATGGGCTGGTTGATCCTGTTCGCCCTGGACGACCTGATCGCCGCCCTGCCCCCGGCCGGTTTCGCGTGGCTGGTCGCGGGCGGGCTTTTCTACACCGTGGGGGTGACCTTCTACGTCCTCGACAACCGCTGGCCCTGGTGCCATGGGATCTGGCACCTGTTCGTGCTGGCGGGGAGCGTCAGCCACTACTTTGCGATCTTGCTGTATCTCTAGGCTTCAGCCTTGGTCCGGTATATCCAAGGCTGAAGCCTTGGACTCCGGCGCGGGCCGGCCGGAAGGATGATCAAGGTGCCGACGGGCGACACAACCCGTCCCGCTCGATTCACTTGGAAGCGGTCCGCACCGACGTGCGCACTGGCCGAAACAGGCTCCGGAAGGCGCGTTGGTTGGCCCCGTCCTGGAATTCGGCGAACACGGGGTCGAACGCCTCCCGCGCCTGCTGTTGGCGCTCCAGCAGGTTGCCGATCAGGGCGCCCATGGCCAGCAGGGTGGCGGGCGACGCCGCGCCCGCGTCACTCATGCGCTGGGCCAGGTCACGGAGATGGGCGGCCTGGACCGCCAGGTCCTGGTAACCGCCCAGGTTGTCGAGCAGGCCCTTCATCAGCGCGATCAGGGCGCGGGATTGCTCCTTGGGATAGAGACTCTGGAAGAACTCGATGAGGTAGCGCAGTTTCTTGCAACTCTTGCGCAATTCGTGCAGGTCTTGCGGCGGTGATTCGGGCCGGATCGCGCGGCCCTCCCGGCGTACCCGCCGGACCAGTGCCCAGATCCGCCGATCGGCCACTTCCTTGATCGGGCGCGCGCCGTTCGGGGTGGCCGGTGCCGCCGCGGGCGCCTCCAGAAAGGCCCGCCAGTCGGTCTGTAAGCGGGTGAAGCGGTCCGAGCCGAGCGCCTCGACGAGGCGGTCCTGCTCGCCCACATAGCTGGACTGGAGAAACGCCCGCAGCGGTTCCAGGTCGGCGCCTAACGGGGCGGGGAGGGCCTGCTGATAGCTGTCGAAGGCGAGCAGGTAGACGTCGAGATCGCGGACGGGTCCGGTCACCTGCTGGAGCCAGGCGAACTCCTCCTTGAAGTGCGTCACCTGGTCCTCGGGAAAGACCCCGCGGACCTGGCCGAGCGCCGAACGGGTGCGCCGGGTCGCTACCCGCAGGTCGTGCAGGAACTCCGAATCCAGGTTGGCCCGGGTCCCGTCCAGGTTGGCCTCCAGGGTGGTCAGCAGTGCGAGCAGGATCTCCCCGGTGGCGAGGTCGGCACGGGCCTGCGGCTCGAGGCTGTACGCGGGCTTGGAACTGTAGTCCGCGGGTTGCCGCCCAGCGGCGGCCAGGGCCTCCAGCAAGAGGGGCGAAGCGGCTGGTTCAAGTTCTGAAAGACCCGCCAGTGCGTCCCGCAAGGCCTCGGCCTCGCGCGCATGACCGCGCACCGGCAGGATGCGCAGCCGCGGTCGCAGGTCGCCGGTGGCGCCGCTGCGCGGGTCCCGGAAGCGGGATTCCTCAAGCCCCAGGCGTGCGACCGTCTGGTCGCGCGGGTTGCACAGGTTCAGGTGCCGCACGCGCGTGTGGATGCCCATGACGGGCACCAGGCGGCGAACCCCCGCGATTTCGAGCAACCGGGCCTGGACCGGTCCGGGGGGCAGGTCACCGGGGAAACCCGGCTCCTCGGGTGCGACCTGCACCAGTGTCTCGTCGGCGCGCCCCAGGCCGCTCCAGATGAGCACCGGCGGCGGCGCCGCGCTGCGCCACTCCAGGGTGGCGCCGGCCAGGTAGACCGACCAGTCGAAGGTGTCGAGGTAGCCGCGGTTCAGGGTCTCGGCGGAACCCTCCGTCAGCCGCCAGCGTCCTTGTACCAGGGGCGCGATGGCCGCGATCCCCGCCGGGTTTGAGATCCAATAAACGGTTTCGATGTCGATCACCTTGGTTGTACGGTCGGCGGCGATGCCGCCAGAGTGGATCAGTGTCCCTCGAGTGGGCCTTGGTCAGCGCCCCGGCCCAGCGGGCATCGGTCCGCACAGCGGACCCTACGGGCTACAGCGACCAGACGTTCTCACGGACCGGGCGTCGTTGTCGTTGTCGTAATCGTGGTCGGATTATTCGATTACGACAACGACAGC
>NZ_CAIKKU010000873.1 GCF_903828115.1 uncultured Thiodictyon sp.
CGTTCTGGAATGGTTTGCATCGCGCTGTCACAACCGACTCGCTGACGGACCACTGTCCCGGCAGACACCGTCCGGCAGCGGCTCCAGCGTCACCGCCGCCTGCCACAGGCGCGCGACCAGGCCCAGGCCAGCCACCGGGCAGCCGCTGGTCCAGAAGCGCTCCGTGCCGGGGCGCCCCGCGGGTGCCAGCAGGGCGTCAGCCTCCAGGCGCCGCCGGACCTGACGCGCGACGGCGACCCCCGAGTCCAGCACCGTGACCCCGGGACCGGCCAGGTCCAGGATCAGGGGCCTGAGATATCGAGGTCATCAATACGCGCTTCGGCACCGACTTCGATGCCCAGGACCTGGTGGATGGTGTGACTGCGCAACTGGTGGCCGATGCCGACCTCCAACAGGCCGCCCGCGTCAATGACAAGGGCAACTTCGGGGTCCCGTTCCGCGAGGCCTTGGACGATGCGCTGGTGACCCGCCATGAGAAACACGGCGACTTCATCAACACGATCTTCCAGGATGAGGCCCTGGGTGCCTTCTTCCGGAACTGGATGCTGGATCAGGTCTATGGGCGGTTGCGCGGCGGCAGTGACGAGTGCCCGGTAACGCGCCGCCCCGAACCAGACTGACGGTTGATCGGCGGCGCCGGGGATGTCGGTCAGGAACGATTCACTAACAGGTTAAATGATTCCATCAGGGACTGCGTATAGCGCCATTTTCGTTGTCGTTGTCGTAATCGAGGTTATCGTAGCGCACCGGACTCTCTCGCACCCCAAAGTGCTTCGCCTCTCCGATTACGATTACGACAACGACAACGACAACGACAACGACAACGACAACGATGGTGTTTGACTTGATCTTGACTCGTTACTCAGCCCCAAGCGCCGTTGATATGCTCCATGCGCTTGATGAACCATTGGCCGGCCTCACGGTCGGTGTCGGCCAGCGCGCCGTCCAAGGTCTGCTCGATGCCGGACAGGCGAAGCTCGACGCGCCCCAGGCGCTCCTTGATATCGGAGAGTTCCCCCCGGATCGCGCGCAACTGCTCCAAGACGAGATTTTCAATCTCTGCGGTCATGAACTCTTTACCCCTTGCTGTTGTGCGCTGCCGCCCACGCCGCTGACGGGGCCGACGAACGGTCACCCCCAGGCATTGCTGCCCCACCCGCTGCGCGCGCATTGTCGAAATCTGCCTGCACCAGCGCTTGCCTAAACGCCAGGCAAAGAAAAAGGGCTTACCGGAATCGCCGATAAGCCCTTCTTCTAATTGGTAGCGGGGGCAGGATTTGAACCTACGACCTTCGGGTTATGAGCCCGACGAGCTGCCAGACTGCTCCACCCCGCATCTGATTCAACAAGTATACAGACCACTGCCTGCCTGCGCAAGCACTATTTGGGCCGATCAGAAGAACAGCGGGCCTCAGAGGGTCTTGAGGTACTCGATCAGGGCGCGCCGGTCGGCCGCCGACAACCGGTCACCGAAGCGGTGGCCGCCGTTGCCGTAGCCCTTGCCGGTGGTGTCGTAGAGGCGGTTGCGCTCGTCCCAGCTCATGGCGGCGGACTTGCCCGCGGGCAGGGTCTCGTAGGCCCAACCGAGCGCGTCGCGGTCATAGACGCCTTGCCCCTCCGCACTGCGGCGCGGGCGCCACCAGGTCGGTCGCGCCGCCGGCTCCAGCAGCGCGGCCAGGGTTGGCACGGCGTCGTTGTGCAGGTAGGGGGCGGTCGCCCAGACCCCGTCCAGGGGTGGGGCCAGGTAGCCCAGGGCCGGGGTGATCTGCGACAGCTCGCCATAGAAGGACTGCGCAAACCAGGCGCGGAAGCGATCCTCATCGCTGTAGCCGGCACGCGCCAGGGCCGGGTCAGTCCCCACCTCGCTCAGGGCCAGGACCCGGTTGGGGTAGCGCCAGTCCTCGCCGTAGGTGCCGTGGCAGCCTTTGCAGTGGGACTCGAAGAGCGCCTCGCCGCGCGCCGCCTGGGTCTGGTCGATGGCGTAGGGGTACTTGGGCGGCGCCAGGGTGGCCAGATAGGCGCGCACATCGACGAACCAGGCGTCCAGCGCCTGGGCTTGGGCAAGGGAGTCGGTGCAGGTGGCGGCGGCGAGCATCAGATGGCGGGCCTGATCGCCGCGTCCCTGCGCGCTGTAGAACAGGGCGTGCTTCTTGCGCAGGTTCCACCAGGGCGGCACGGCCACCGGCAGGGGTCGCTGCGGCGGCGGCTCCAGGAGCGGCCGGGCGGACCAGGCGAGCTTCTTGGGATCGCGGTGGGCCATCAGGGCCAGGGTCAGGTTGCCGGCACTGTTCACGCCGACGGTGTCGGTCATCATGTAGCTGGAGAGCACCGCGACCCGGTCCGCCCAGCGCTGCCACTGTGCCCGCTCGGCCGGCGCCGTCACCCGGGCCGCGGTGGACACGACCGCGAGCAGTGGGTCTTGGGTCATGTCCAGAAAGGCGTTGCCCAGACCCATGATAAGTTGGCCGTCGAGGCTCGCGGCGTGGCAGGCGAGACAATTGGTGGTGACCAGTTCCACCCCGGAGTCCGTCTGGTGGGCGGTCAGCGGGTAGGGTAGCCGCGCGTTGCGCCCGGTGCGCCCCGGGAACTGGGGCCCCGGGTCCGCCCGCGCCTTGCCCCCGGACGGCAGCGCGGCCTCGGCATAGGCGCGGTAGGGCAGGCCGCAGGTGTCCGACGCGCGGTTGAGCAGCGCGTCATAACCGCGGCCGGGATCGCCGGGGCGCTGGGAATAGGCGGGGACCACACCCGGCTGCGCCTTGGCGGTGCGCCAGTCGGCGCCCGCGCCCCCTTGGTCGCCGGGCCCACACCCGGCCAGGAGCGGCAACACCAGCACCAGGAGCCCGCGGGACGCCCCCTGGCGCGGCCGGACACCAGTCGTCAGCCCCGCCCCCCGGCCCGTTGGTACTCGGCCATGGCCTGCGGGAGGAATTTCTGAAGCTCG
This sequence comes from uncultured Thiodictyon sp., assembly GCF_903828115.1. Classification (GTDB taxonomy): domain Bacteria; phylum Pseudomonadota; class Gammaproteobacteria; order Chromatiales; family Chromatiaceae; genus Thiodictyon. Next base: position 2,942 of record NZ_CAIKKU010000873.1, read on the forward strand.
GCGATGCGGGTCTCGTCCAGCGGATGGGTGCTCAGGAATTCGGGCCCCTTGCCGCCGCGACCGGCGTTATAGGACTGGAAGCGTCGCCAGAAGGCAATCGCCTCCCGCGGGTCATAACCGGCGCGCGCCATGTACAGGAGGCCGATGCGGTCGGCCTCCGCCTCCTGGAGGCGCGAGTAGGGCATCAGCACCCCATACCGGGTGCCCAGTCCATAGGCATTCGTCGCCAGACTGCGGGTCGCGCCGCCGTAGCCGGAGGCCTCCAGGGCCACCGACAGAATGACCCCGCCCACCTGCGCGGCCATCCCCTGGGACATCCGCTCCGCCCCGTGGCGGGCGCTGACATGGGCGATCTCGTGGGCGACCACGGCCGCGAGCCCCGCCTCGTCCTTGGTGATGGGCAGGATGCCGGTATTGACCCCGACCTTGCCCCCGGGCAGGGCGAAGGCGTTGGGCTCCGGGTCCGCGAAGAGGACGAACTCCCAGCGGGCGTTGGGCAACCGCGCCACCCGCGCGATGCGCCCGCCGACGGCCTGAAGTTGTTGGTTTCCAGCCCGATCACGGGAGATGGGTGTCTGCAGCTTCTTCTGCTGAAAGGCGCTGAGACCCATCTCGGCCTCTTGGCCGGCATCAACCAGCAACAACTGGCTGCGCCCGGTCTCGGGGGCCGTGGCGCAGGCCGCAAGGGCGCACACCGCCAGCAGCAGAGCGGCGCCGCGCAAAGGGTTGGACATGGACATGGCGCTAACTCCAAGGGCCAGGGGTACCGATCAGGGGTCAAGTGCGCCCCAATCATCCCGGATTCACCCCCCCAACTCACAAAGGGTTCGCGGCGGCCCGCAATCCCCCGCCCCGAAACCCGCGCTCCGCGTAGTACACTTCGCACCCAGATCAAGACCACGGGTCCGCGACGGCGCCACGCCGATCGGGTCCCCGGCGTCGACCCGGAGCCCGCCCATGCTGCATATCCCACTCGACACCATCTGTTACATCATCGCCAAGGCCCGCGAATTCCAGTCCAAGGAAGAGGTGGTGATCCCCGAGACCCCGTCGAGCCCGTCGGAGGACTGGGCACTTCAGATCCTGGCCGACCACAGCGGGGACTACACCCTCACCGAACTCGTCGAGTGCATCGGGGAGATGAACCAGCGCCAGCGTGCCGAGTTGATCGCACTGATGTGGGTCGGGCGCGGCGACTACACCGTGGAGGACTGGGAGGAGGCGGTAGACGAGGCCATCGGCGACTACTCGGTGCGCGCGGCCCACTACCTGATCGCCCACCCGATGGTCTCCGACGACCTGGAGGAGGGCCTGATCGCCCACGGCTACTCCTGCGAGGACTGAAGGGGACGGGTCGGCCCGGGTGCGATCAGAACTGATGTGTTAACCCAGATGTCGTAGGGTACGCATCGCGTACCCTACAGCTCCAACTGCCGGACGTCGTCACGGACCGGGCGTCGTTGTCGTTGTCGTAATCGTGGTCGGATTATTCGATTACGACAACGACAGC
>NZ_CAIKKU010000874.1 GCF_903828115.1 uncultured Thiodictyon sp.
CGGAACACTGGCCGCGGGCTGCCCCACCAGTCTGGCTGAGGAATGGCGCTAATCACCAATTTCTATGCCCCGTCGTTTTCATCCTCAGTACGCCAACAGTTGAAGCGTGAGACATTATCACTCTCGTAGTCGGCGGCACGAGCTAAGAGGGCGCTCATAAGGTCTTCCACAGTTTCGTCATCACTACTGTCGCGGAAAATGATAACTTTGTCCGCAGGGGAACGATCTTCAAGAAAACCCTCTAGAAAAGTTCTCATCGTGTCAACGTAGGCGTCCCAAGAGAACGAATACTCATTCTGAACTTGCGCGCAAATCTCCTCCCAGACGTTCGCGAGGATCGTGTCTTCGCCGCTGAGGCGACAATCCTGCGGCATTGCGATCAACGAGCGGATCGTTGCTTCAATGATCTCATCTTGAATTCTTATGGCGGGCTTTTCATCCGCTTCCGAGCCGCTTCCCCCGATCTCTGGCATGCTGACCGCAGCCGGTTCTATGTGAATATTCTCATGGGAATCTTTCGCTTCCAGCGCGGCCTCTTCGTCGTCCCACTTCTTCTCTAATTCCCACATGTTGACAAATACACAAAAGCGCTTCAATCGCCAGTCGAGATACTCTTGCACGACACCGATTTCGTCACGCTCATCGCCCGTGAAAAGTCCACCGAAGTGATAGGCCGCCTCGTCACGGATACCGAAGTAAAGCAACCAGGTTTTTGATATCTCTGATCCATCCTTCTCGATTCGCTCCTGATCGAAAACGCTGAGAAAGATTCGCAAGAGACTGAACCCCACAATTTCTTCAATACCTCTTTCCGCGCAGATGGCCTTAATGGCCCACTCAAGGGAGCCCTGCCGTGGACATGCGGTGCGGCTCCGACCGGTAGGACGCAGATCAAGTACACGCATTAGATGGGCCGCCGCTGCCGTACCAAGAGCGAACTCAACCTGACTAAGTAGCAGGCGTTGATCGCGGCCCCCCTTCACAAAAGTTTCATGAAGCTCCCGCATAAAGTCATTGATTGCCGCCAAGCCGACGCGATGGGATATATTGGCGCTATCGAGGGTTTCCCGTATCCTCTCGGAGAATCGGTCAAGACTCATGGGGTATCCTCCACTAGAGTACGAACATCGGTCTTACTCCGACCTGATTGGTAAGTCCTGAGCATAGAGCATGAGCCGGCGCTCGATCAGGTCAATCCGAGTGCCTTGAACGCCGCCTGGCGCATATCGCCGAAAAACACCGGGTCGACCTGCTCCAGCACGTCCGGGTTCACGTCCAGGAACTGCCGCTTGTTCTCGATCGGGATCAGCGCCCGTTTGCCGCCGTTGTCCATGGCGACCTGGAGTGGCTCGGTGAGGGAGCGCACGGGCTTGATGTTGCCCTGGATACTCAGGTCGCCCAGCACCAACAGCGCGGGCTGGGACGGTGACTTGCGAAGCGCCGAGTAGGCGGCGACGAAGAAGGCGACGCCAATCTCGGCCTCGACCTTGTTGCCGAGCAGGTCGATGACCTCGACATGGAAGTCTGAGGTGTCGAGTTCCCGCGGCACACCGAAGGCGGTCTTGTTGGCGGACAGGTAGCTGAAGGCCCGGCTCACGGACTCTTTCATCGCCCCGCTCACACCACCGGCGAGCTTGAGCTTACCGGTGCCGGACGACAGTGTAACCTCGACGCGGTAGAGACCAACGGTCCCGTCACCGCTCACGGAGGCGGCATAGACCGTACCGGGCGGCAGCGGGTCGGCGGAGATGAGCCCACGACCACCCTGCTCCGGCACCCCGACAAAGGTCTCCTCGCCGGTGTCGTTGACCAGATAGCTGAAGGAAGTCTGGTAGTACTCGAAGGAGCCCATCTTCTTGAGCTGCTCCTTCACCCGGCGCCGCCCTTCCAATGCCAGCTCCAACAGTTCAGCAAGGTCCTCTTGAGAAACCTGCCCATGAGGGTGCAGGATCTTCACCAGGCCCGACACGGTGCGCCGTACGGCCTTGCGGTCACGCGCGTTCAGGTGGGCGCCCAGCGAGAAATAGTGGTCGATGATCTCGGTGAAGTTGTGCTTGCGCAGTTCCCGCAGGGCCTCGGCCAGGTAGTCGATGACGAACCCGTAGTGATCGGTGAAGTGCTCGTTGCGCATCTTCGGCACTTCCCAACCCGGCAGGTAGAAGTGCAGCCGGTCGATGAAGGCCATGTCGTCGCGAATCACATCCGGCATGGGCGCGAACAGGTGTCCAGTCTGGACCATGACGTCGATGGGTTGCTGGGTGTTGCCGAACATCGCGATGCTCGCATACCCCGCCATCGCCTCCTGACCACGCTGGAACTGGCCGGACTCGCAGAAAGTCTTGAGCGTCGTGATGACCTCCTTGGGCATCTTCTGCAGGTCGGCCACCTCGTCGAAACCGACCACATCCCAGATCATCAGCATCCCTTTCTGTTTGCCGTTCATGTGGCCGAACAGATTCGCCACCGTCGTCGGGCCGGTGAGCAGGGCCGCGTAGGGGGAAAGCTCCTGGACCGCATAACTCTTGCCGGTCCCGCGCGGTCCCAGCTCGACCAGGTTGTAATTGCGCTCGCACAAGGGAATCAGCCGGCACAGGAACAAGAGCTTGACCCGCCGTTCCATCACCGTCGGTTCGTACCCCATGCTGCGCATGATCAGATCCAGCCACTCATCGGTGCTGAACTCGGCGCGCAGCCGGCGGTACTCCTCCAGGTCGAAGCTTGCGAGCTGGATGGGCGTGAGCTTGTCGATCCAGAACGGATTCTTGCCCTTGGTTTCCTCGTCATACTCGAAGCGCATGTCCACCTGCGCCCAGATGCCGCCGGTCAGAAGCCGGTCGAAGTCCCGCACGTAGCGGTCGGGGATGTGCACATGGGCGTGCCCGAAGTTGGTGACCTCGGCCCAGTACTGAGAGTCGACCAGGCGGACCTTCACCTTGTCGATGAAGGTATGCCGACCGTTCTCCTTGACCTTACTCTGGGCCTTCGTGCTTTCGTCCGGGCGAATGTAGTTGTCCGCCAGGGTGTCGTTGACGACCTGCAGCCCCATCTGGATCGCCATCTCGTCGGACGAGGCGCAGTACTTGCCGAGCAGGTACTCCAGGACGAAGACCGGCACGTTGGCGCCGACCTTGACCTTGCGGACCAGGTCCTTGCGGACCACCTTGCCGGCGAAGACGCGGTTGACCTTGTCGTCGAGGATGTCACGGGAGAGTGGGGAATCGATCATGGTTGTCGGTCGTCGGTCGTCGGTTGTCGGTCGTCGGTTATCGGTTGTCGGTCAGGGAGTCTCGGGCTGACGACTGACGACCGATGACCGGCGACTAGAGATGATCGCAGGGCGTTGAGCATTCGACCAACTTCGATGCAACTATTCATTATCGGTGCTAAAGATCCGTTCGGCAAAAAGCCCAACCGATGTGCCAATTCGGCTTGGGTCTCCAACTCCATCAAAGACCCGTAGGCGATGCGACAGAAGCGAATGAACTCGGCATCGGTGCCGCGCCCTCGACCCTCGGCGATGTTCGATGGAACCGAAACAGCCGCTCTTCGCATCTGAGAAGTCAATCCGAACCGCTCGTCCGAGGGAAAGGTCTTCGTTGCCTGGTAGACCGTCTCGGCCAGTGTCATCGCCTGTTGCCAGACGCGCAAGTCTTTGTGGCCTTTGTTCATGGTTTCTCGTGAATGCGTTGTCGGTCGTTGGTCGTCGGTCTTCAGTCATCGGTCTTCAGTCATCGGTCTTCGGTCGTCGGTCTTCGGTCATCGGTCTTCGGTCGTCGGTCGTCGGTCGTCGGTCTTCGGTCGTCGGTCTTCGGTCGTCGGTCTTCGGTCGTCGGTCTTCAGTCATCGGTCTTCAGTCTTCAGTCATCGGTCGCCGACCCGAGAGTCTCCAGCTGACGACTGAGGACTGACGACCGAAGACTAACGACCGACGACCTTCAAATCCCCAACTTCACCACCAGCTCGTCGGACTCGGCGAGAACGCTATCCGTATACGCATCCAGCACGACCACACGCAGCGACTGGCAGGTATCGTTGGTCAACATCATGCCCACACTCGCCTCGGTCCCCGGCGCCAGTGTCAGCGTGCCTTTCCCGCGGTCGAGCTCCCCGCCGACCGCCATCCCCATGCGACCCACCTCTTCTGCGCCGGCCATCAGCACGACCCGCAGCACGAGCTGCTCAGTCGCGAGCAAATCGCCCACCTTGAGCCCGAAGGTACGGTTGGTCACCGCCGCTGGACAGCCGTCGATCCGGACCTGCACGCAGGGAACCTTCGCCGGCTGGCCGGCTGTCATGCGCAGACTGACGACCGGAATCACCAACTCCTGCAGGCTGAACCCGCCGTGGTGGAAGCTCAGGCTGCCACCCGCCTTGAACACCCCGAGCCCGGTCGGAAAGACATAGTCGAGATCCGTGTGGTAACCCAACTCAGCCCCGGCGACCCGCACGGTCCCGGCCGGCGTACTGCCCCCGTGCCCGATCCAGCAGCGGCGGTGCAGGTCCAGGGTGACGCCACCGGGGCTGTCCGTCTTCATGTCGTCGTCCTTGCGGATGGCGAATTGGTGACCGTGGTCGGCGGTGATGACGAAGTGCTCGAGGCCCGCGGCGGCGAGTTTGCGCACCGCCCGTGCGAGGTTGCCGATGACGGTGTCCATCACCTGCCGGGCGAGCAGGTCGCTGTCCGTTTCCCCGGCGAAATCGATCTCCTGGGAGCGGATCACGACCAGCGAGGCGCTGCCGATCTTATTGCGGATCCTTGCCGGGGAGCTGCCGAGCAGCCTGCCCAGGGTCATCTCCACCACATCCGGCACCTTGGCCTTGAGAAATTTCAGCCGTTCGTTGAGAACGGCCATCTCCGTGCCGTCGATGCGCACCGCGAGCTTCCCCTTCGCGTCGATCAGGTCGAAGCTGGCCGAGGCCCCCGGCAGCAGCGCCGCCATGCCGACCGGAGTGATCGACGGCAGCGCCGCAACGGCCGCCTGGACCCGCAGGTCTTTGGCACCTTCGATCTGGCACGCCAGGGCCACCCCCATCTCGTAGCGCATGGCATCGACGAGGAAATAGGCAACGCGCCCGCCCATGGCCTGCACCACCTCCGGGTAGATGCGGGTCTGGTGCAGCGCGCCGGGCACCGTCCAGGCAGAGGCGGCGAACGCCTTGGCGAATCCATTCGCCATCGTCCGCAGCAGGTATTCATGCTCCTTGCGGATGACCGCCAGGGCCTGCTCCGCTTCCGGCTCGTCGTCCATCCTGGCGACCCAGGCCTCCAGCCGTCGCTGCAGGCTGTCGGCGCGATGCCAACCGTCTTCGGCCGTATAGGCGGTGAGCCACTTGGCGGGATCATTTGCCATCTTGCCCAGTGCCACGCGGACCCGCTCAAGCCCAAGCCCGAGCTCCGCCATCAGCCGGCACGTCTCCCACTGGGCCTGGCGGCGCAGATCACGATCGACCCAGAAGCTGCGGCCGCGCGCGGTGACGATACCCAAGGCAGCGTCGAAGTTTTTCCCGGCAATCAGTTGCGCGGCGTGGGCGAGCAGCTCCCCCTCCTCGAACCGGAAGGTGTCGATGGACCCCAGATGAGCGGCCGGTACGCCGGCCCCTGCGAGCCCCAACTGCTGCTCCACGGTATCCGCCAGGCCCAGGTACGCCAGCGGATAGCGCTGCCGCAGGCCCTCCGCCACATCGCGAACACGCTCGGCGTGCTCCTTGGTCGATGGACCCGGTACCATCCCGACCGACGGCGGCGGCGCACAAGAGAGGTCGGCACGGAACTCGTTGACCAGAACATAGCGGCAGGTCTTCTCCCGCGCCTGGGAGAGGGTCGTGTCCGCCGGGAGATCCAGTCCCAAGCGGACCTTGATCAGCTTGAGCAACTCGGGAACCGCCTCCTTCTCGACCAGCACTGGATCGTTAGCGTCAGACGCCAGCCACTGGGTAAGCAGCACCTCGCCTTGGGCACCGCTGAACAGGGTGTGCAGCACCGAGGTCACCTGTCCGCCCTGACCCATGAAGGCGACAATGTCGTCGTAGGTCAGGGTCGCCGGCCGGAGCATCTCGTCGATCTGCCCATCGGTAAACCGCCTGCGCAGCATGTGCAGCGCAAGCCCCCTGAGGCGCGGCTCGTAGCAGGTCCCGGCCCGCTCCAGCTCCATCAGCACGGAGCCCAGGCGGTCCCTGGCAATACCCGGCAGATACAGGAGCAGCGGTTCCGGCTGGTCGGCCGCGACGATCGGCTCGACAGCAGCGCGCAGGCCGAAGAAGCTGCCCTCGTAGCGGGCGAGCAAGGCGGAGCTGGAACCAATTATCACCCGCGGCAGCGGATCGCCGTCAAGCGGCTCCAACTCCCGGTCGAAAAAGGGCCTGAACTCACTGCGCGGATCGTAGAAGACGACCACCGAGTGCTTGCGCAGCAGGTCGTCGAGGTGTTCGCAGAGGTAGTCGTGGAAGGGGTGCATCAGACGTCTCCAGCGAGCAACCGTCCTTGACGGCGTAGCTCCAGCGCAACGAATGGCGACTCCTTAACCAACCGGGCAAATGAAACCTGTTCCTCCCAATAGCACACGGCGTCCTCCTCGCGGTAAGATCGGAAGTCGTTCAGCCCGAGCCTATCGATCGTGTTCTGGACCGGATGAATGCGAAAGCACGAATAGGCACAGACTTCGTCGTAGGCTTGCATCAGATCATCGATCGCCTCGGTCCAATAGGGTTTCAACTCCGATGACGGCAGGTCCTCCGGACGGTCGATCAGGACGGAAATACTGGTGCCGTCGGGCTGAACGTCCTTGCGGGTTCGTGGCTCGAATGCCCTACCCGACTTGCGCGGATAGCGAGGCATCTGACCAGTCATCTCAGCGATGGCAAGCAATCCCGGCTGACGCACCTTTACGTCGAAATCCGGTGGCTCAGGAGCCGGCGTAACCCTGATCAACTGGCGTGCCCCTTCTGCGATTCCCGATAGTGGGACCAGCGGACCCAAAACCGGTCGATGTCGCTTAACACTCCCCGCAACGCTGCATCGACCTCCTCGATTTCTCCGAGGGACGGGGACTCCTCTCGCAGCAACGCCAGTGCCTGAGTGATTGCCCGTTCTGCCTCCAAGGACCTGGGCTCCTTCAAGTCGAAGGCTGACGAAGTCAACCACGCATTGGCGTCGCCCCGGCGACTCCATGGGAAGGCGCGGAGCTGCACCTCGCCCTGGGTCAGATCCAGCTCCCAGATGGCATCCTTGCGATCGTCGAAGCGCGGCTCCGAGGATGCGAGCACCAAAGGCGAATGCGTTGCGGTGATCAACTGAACCGGGATCGTATGCTCTCCTGTCAGCGCCGCCATGACATCCAGAAGTGCGGGGACGATGCGACGCTGCCACTGGGGATGCAAGTGGGCCTCGACTTCGTCGATCAAAAAAACGATCTCCCGCGCGGGCGTAATCCCCTGAAGCTCGGCCGAGGCGAGGTGCTCCTGCCAGGCCCACACCAGCAGATAGCCGAGGGACACGATGCGGCGTATGCCCGCGGAGGCATGGATCAGCGGGACCTGCAAGCCATAGGGCATCTTGATGCTGGGATGCTTGCGCGCGTCGCCCAGAGAGACCTTCACCAAGGCGCCGGACTCCAACGGCTCCTCGTCCCCGGGCGAAAGTGCCCGTAGGACGCTTTGCAACTGCTCGAACGCCTGACCGTTTTCGAGCTGCCAGTTCGCCCAGTCGGTGATCAGACCGTTGCAGTACTTGACTGGCTCGTTAAGCGGCAACCCGTCCCAAACCGATTGCGGGGAAAACAGATACGCGGGCTGCCGGTCCGGGTTCTCACCCTTCCAGTAATTGCGCGCCGGATCCCACACCGAAAAGCCTCCATCGACTTGGGCGTAGAGCACCAATCCCGGGATCGGCGGGCGCCCCTGGGCCAGAGGCCAGTGTTCGGACTCTCGATCAAACTTGCTCGTGTACTCATGACTCCGTGCACTTTTCTTGGTGTATCGGTAGGTAATCTGCGGATTGGTGGGAGGGCGATGCGGCATGAGTTTTTGCCGCGCCCAGGTCCGCGTCAATGCCCACCAGGCCGCGTCCAGCAGAAAGGTCTTCCCCAACCCGTTGTCGCCAACCAGGAAATTCATGCGCTCATGAAACGCGATTTCCATGTGCGGTGAGGGACCGACGTCCTGAAATTGCAGGTATTGGAGCATGAGAATCGACCCTACTGGTTGTCGATGTTGGCCAGAGCGGAGTTTGGGGTTCGGAGTTCGGAGTGCGGGATTCAGGGTTGGCGTTCCTGCTCTCCCCGGCGATGTTGAGCTTCAGCGAGAATTTGGTCCCACGACATGGGCGCAGGCAGTTCACCCTTGCGAGCGGCCTGATTGCGCAAGGCGTTCAGACGAGCCCATAACGTGGTTCGGGGCGGCACGCTGTCACCAACAGGAATCAGGTCCGACTCGGCCTGGGGTCTGCCGTTACCTGCATTCTCGCGCGTCTCAGCGATGGTGACGGACTTTGCTGTTTGCTCCAGATCGACAGTGGTTAAATCATACAGACCACCGCGGCGGCGGCTAACCTCTTCGCTGATCTCGTCGGCACTGCGCAGTTTACCCCCGTCCGCGAGGTACGCCTTCCGCGCCGCGAGCGCCAGTCGACCGATGTCGGTGCGTGGCTGATAGTCCTCGGTCATCGTATCGTCCATCAGCCGCTCAACCGTAATCCTGACGAGGACGCCCGCCGGCAGATCATCCGGCAGGTGTAACAAGTGGTCAGTCGGAACATTGGTTTCAAAGGTTAGGCTGTTCATCGCTGACTCCCTCTTCAAGAATGCCTGGGACAGTGCCCAACATTGGATGTCTCGTGAGTGTGCGGAGTTCGGAGTTCGGGGCCATGACCAGGGCTCACCCAAGATGGCCTGAAAGGCATGGGCGACCGCTCTCTCATCAAGGCGTAGACCAACATCACGCAGTGCCTGCACCAGCATCGCCGGCGATTCAACGCGCCCATCACGCGCAGCCTGCAACGTCAGGACGGGAACCGCGTTTCAGCACATCCAGGTCCGCCAATATCTCCTCCCCGGTCTGCTGGAACGGTGTCACGCCGTATTTGCCGAGGGCATCGATGAACTCGGCGCGGGAAACGCCGGCGATCTCCGCGGCGCGGCCCTGACTGACACGTTCCAGTTCGTACCACTTCACCGCTGCCGCCAGGCGCAGCTCGCGAACGAACTCGTCGGGGTCCCGGCGGAAGCTGGCCAGAACGCTCGGATCGATGTCGAAGGCTAGGTTCATTGGGGGCTCGGCGTTCGGAGTTGGGAGTTCGGAGTTGGGAGTTCGGGGTTCAGGGTTCAGGGTTCAGATGGTAGCGGGTTCCGCGACCGGCGCCGGTCTTGGTGACCGTGCCCGCGGCGAGCAAGGCGTTGATGGCGGCATTCCACTGGGCGTCGGTGAGGCCGGTGGCGGTGAGGACCTCGGATTTGTTGGTCCCACCCTGGGCAGCGGCGATGGCCTGCTTGACGGCGTCCAGCGTTTCGGGGGCAGGGTTCGGGGTTCGGAGTTCGGGGTTCGGAGTTCGGGGCTCCGGCTGTTGAACCCTGGCCCCTGCGCCTTGATTGCGCTCGCGCGTCTGCGCCCGCCCGGTACCCCGGCGGCCGGCAGCGCGGCCGGAAACCGGTGCCGGTGCCGCGAGCAGGCTGTTCAGGGCATCTTTGACCGCGGCCGACGTCCGTTCGCGCACAAGCTCCGCGATGACCTCCTGCACCGCGAACTCCGAACCCCGAACTCCGAACTCCGAACTTCCAACCCCCAACTCCGAACGACGAACCCGCCACTTGCCATCCTCGCTCTCCTCCCAGAAGACCGCTTCCAGCCCGTGGGCGATGGCGAGGCTGCGGTCGGTGGCGCACTTGGGCACGACCCGCTCGGGCCAGAGGTGCATCGCGAGGTGGGACCAATCGTAGTCGCCGGCCGTCAGTTTGTCCCAGCAGTCCTTACTCTCTTTCTGCCAGGCCCGGTGCTGGGGCACCAGGCGCCACAGGGGCGCGAAGTTGATGATGACGCCGTCGTTGAGATCGGGGTTCCACAGGGGTGCGACCCGGGCGACCTCCTCCCGGAAGGCGCGGACCTCCTCGACGAAGCCCTCTTGCTCGGCGATCTCTTTGCGTTGGTTGGCGGTCGGGGTTCCGCCGGCCCCCTGGACCAGGCCAGACAGCTTGCGCTCCTCGTGTTGGAGCTTGGGGGTCACAAAGTCGTTGAGGACCTTGTAAAAGGTGTCTCTGGTGAGGCGGTGATGATAGAGCCAAACCGAGTAGCTCGCAGAGGGGGCGGCGAGCTGCCAGTAGATCGGCGCCTTACGCCGGCTCTTCGAGTAGCGCTTGATGTGGTCCGCGAAGAATGACTGCGCGAGCCAGGCCCGGAGGTCATTCCCGCGGCCCGCGAGTATCTCGGCGGCCTCGCGCCAGGTGGCGTCCGCGCCATCGGCGAAGACGATATCGAAGATGCCCCGGCTTCTCGCCGTGAGATCACGCTCATGTCCCCCATCGTCTACCAGGACGCCGTCCCAAGGGATGTCGATGGGATACGCAGCGGGTAGGTCCTCGGGTCCCGCCGGCAGGCCCTGGGCGTTCTGCAATTGGCCGGGCGGGCAGACGGGTAGTGGGGCAAAAGGGTCTGGCGCTTCCGGTGCGGGACGTTCGCCGGTCGCGTAACGAATGTCCCAGCGTCCGAAAGCGCAGCCAACGGCGTAGGCCAGCAGGTCGGCGGTGAGTGCGGAGGTGTCGGCCGCGGAGACTTCATCTTCCTCCTCTTCCGCAGCTTCAGCGAGGTCGCTGGGGGTCTCGGTGGCGAGTTTGGATGTCAGCTCGGCAGGTTCCTCGTCGTCGAGGCCGTAAAGGCGGAAGGCGATGTCGTCGATCTCGGCCCGGATGCGTGTCAGTTCGGTATGAATGGCAAGCGGGTCATAGTCGCCAAGGCGTCGGCGCAGAGCCGCAGTGAGTAGGAATGCGTGAGAGACTGCGTTGACCGTATCGATGGTGCGCCTTAGAAACCAAGCGCGATAGGCCAAAGCTGAGAGCCGTACTCGGCGAGTAGCGAGCGGCGGGATTGGGGTTTGCTGTATTAGGCCAACCTCGTATGACTGCGCCAGCTCCGTTCGAGCAAGCTGTATCGAAACCAATAGCTCAAAGACGCGACTATTGAGCAACGCAGATAACGCCAATAGCTCATCGGGATCGTCGTTGGCCACAAATGCCGCGGGACCCTTGTCGGCGAAGATGCAGGCGGCTGGCAGGACTCGAAAGCTGAGACCGTTTGTACGCCGCGGCCAAGTGAGACCGGGTCGATTGAAATGCTGTACGGAGGCTGGTTTTTCTAATGGTCGATTGACAGTACCGAGAAATCCGAAATATGTGCCGCGGCTCGGGCTCCAGTGGATAACAGTATCAATATCATAATAATAAGGAGAGAATGAACCTCCTTTTGCCCATGCCATCCATAAGGGGTCCAGTTTTCCTTTCTGGATCTCCCACCAAACACGAACATAACGAAAGTCGTCGTTCAGCGGATTTGTAGAACAAACTAAGCGCGCATCAGGATCATTTAGAGAGTCGAACCGCTGGTAAGCTGTTCGAACAGCATCCGAAACCCAGTAGGAAAAAGGCTTGCCCGGTACGGCATCGAAGGCAACTGGTACCACCTCGAAATGGCGGGGATCAGCCCTATTGCATATGGCCTCAGCAAGTGCTGCACCTTTATCCTGCTCTGCTAGTGCCCGAATGCAAACGAGCGTCGGAAACACTGGCTCCGGTGGAGCCTTAACATTTCTCAATGCCTGCCAAAGCGGCGAGTAGCGTACGATATCACCGTGGCTGCGTTTGATGAAAAGCTGTGCTTCGAGATGTTCAAGTTCGGATATGGCCTGATGGCGCTTAAGTCCGTCGCGAGCGGCTTGCCACTTAGGCAGGCTGAATCGGTCCTGTTTATCGCGTACAACGTTGTTGAGCACAGGAACGAGTGAAAGGGTGAGGTCCCGGACTTCAGGCTCGGAGAGGCTCCGCAGCACATAGGCGGCGACCTCGACCATGGCGTCGAGCACGCCCATGCCGAGATCCGCCAGGACGATGGGCCGATAAAGTCGCAGCACGACGCGGGTGCGCCAGTCCTCGCTCTGCCCGAGGAAGAAGCCGGTCCGTGAACTGATGATGCCGAGGTAGCCGGCGGGGACGAGCCGGGCCTGGAAGCACTCGACGAAGGCCTTGTAGACATCGCCTTTGGTGTCGCCGTAGGTCTCCTCGATGTAGGGCTTCGAAGGGAGACTGGCGTCGCCGAAGGGCGGGTTCATGAGGGCCACATCGTACCGCTGGCGGCACAGATCGATGAAGGCAAAACCGCGGGCCACATCGTCGGCGAACAGACGGCGCTGGTAGCCGCCGCTGTACTCGGTGCGCTCCGCGTAGTCCCGCAGCGCCGCGTAGATGCGTCCCTCGGCCTGCTCCCAGAAGGCCGCGTCGGTGATGCCTGAGACTTCCAGAACAAGCGCCAGTTGCTCAGGCGCAGGGCTGTCGTCGCCAAACAGCCCCAATTGCTCGGGCTTCTTCGCGCCGGTGAGCCATTGCTGCCGCGCCTCGGCCACGGCGCCCGCGATCTCATCTTCGATCTTGAGCAGGGAACCGGCCTCACCGGCGAGCCGCATGGCAGCGAACACCCGGCGGACCAATTGGCCGAGGAGCCGCTGTTCAGGCGTGGCGGACAGATGGGTCGCGATGCATTCGTCCAGGTAGGCGCCTTCACCGGGCATGGACTCGGCACAGGCGATGTTGGTCCTGGTGATCGTAGCGCGCTCGCCGCGGGGGATGCCTAGCTCCTCAAAGGCTCGCTGGGCGCGCAGCCACAGGGCCAGGCTGGCGATCTGAGCGGCGCGCGGGTCGATGTCGATGCCGTGCAGGTTGTGACGCAGGATCAGGCCAGGCAATTGGCGGCGCAGGTGGGCGAGGCCGGGC
>NZ_CAIKKU010000875.1 GCF_903828115.1 uncultured Thiodictyon sp.
ATTCGCACACATTTTACGACCAAGAAAGTTCCTGCAGTCGCGATCGGAATCATACAACAAGGGCTTTCATGGCAGGATATCTTTAGGCTTCGGCCATCCCTCAGCAATCCTTTACTTGCTGTCTAATCAATATCTTAAGGCAGTCGCCAAACTGAACCAGTGCCACTCCGCCAAAGGGTGGAAAAACAATCGTCAATCAGCGTTATCCAGACCTGCGGGAACTTTACAACGCCTGTTGACTCGCGATAATATCCCGCTAAGGTCGTGAAAGTACGACTGGCCTCCTTGCGGCAGCGTCGGCAAGTCCGCCGGCTGTGGCGCATGTGCTTGCCACCCAAGTCCGACCCTGATCTCGGCACCTGATGAAGCGCACGCCTGCACCGAGCGGAGGATGACAATGGGCTTATCGGCTTCGCTGTCCCCGCACACGCAACGAAAGCAGGTTCCATCGGGCGCCTTGCGCAGCAGGGGGCTTCGCTCCATGGGGTTGATCCTCGTGTCCCTCGCCGGTCCGGTGTGGGCCGGGTCTGCCGCCTACACCTACGATACCCTGGGGCGCCTGACCAGGGTCGCCTATACCAACGGTGCCGTCATCGCGTATGTGTATGACGCCGCGGGTAATCGTTCCAGCATGGCGGTGACCGGTGCGGCGGCCGTCGCGATGAAGGCGGCAGTGCCCGCACCCGCGACTACTCAGCGGGCGAGCCCGAGCGCAACCGCCACGGCAACGGGCACCGTCGAGGCGGCGACCGGTCCCGTGCGCCTTCCCGCTGGTGGCGAAGACCCCGGCATCTACGGCTGGAACGACCGCAGCGAGCACTTGGAGCGCGCGCTCACCGCGACCTTTATGGGTGACGGCCACGACCGTCTGCTGCATGTCCAGGGCTATGCCATTGACGCGGCCGACGAGGTCGGCCTCTGGCTCAATGGCACCCTGCTCGGCTATCTCAGTGAAGCCCGCGATGGGACCTGGGGCACACCCAGTCTGTGGCTGCTCCCGGCCGCGTTGCAGATTCCCGCAGAGAACGCCGTCACGCTCGCGCCCCGCGACGCGAGCGCCGTCTGGGGCGTTACCCGCCTCGGGCTTTACGCCTTTGGCAGCGTCTGGGGCAATCAATACGGACTGCCCGGCGGCGACCTGACCCATCCCGATGGCATCGAACTGCACCTCGGCAGTGACGGACCGGGCCAGGCGGCCGGGTACCTGATCGAACTGGCGGGCTGGGACACCAATAGTGACGGGGAGATCGCCATTACCCTCGATGATGAGCCTTTGGTCGACCTGCCGCGCGGCGGTGATCGCATCTGGGGCACGCCCTCCCACCTCTGGCTCGCTCCGGACCGACTGGCGCCCGGCGACCACCGATTGCTGATTACCAATCGGTTCGGCCCGCTGGAGCCCTGGGGCCTGCGCATCGACCGGGTGCTCCCCGGGGACACGGCCCTGGGCGATGGGCTGCCCGACCAGGCAACCGCGCAGCAGCGCCACGACGCCCTGAGCGTGCTGCTGCCGCCGACCAAGGTGCCGACGGAGTTGGACTTGCGCTTTTTCGATGTGACCTACGGCAATGAACTCCGGGTGCGGCTCGACGGCGCCCTCCAGGCACCGGTCGCCCTCACCGGCGCGGGCGCTTGGGGCCTGCCCTGGGCCATCCCATTGCCGGCCGGATTACCCGCCGTGCTCTCCGTTGAACACGCCGGGAATTCGACGAATCGCGCTGTCTGGGGTTTGCGTATCGATGGCTGGCGCTAAGCGCAACCGAGCGGTCTGCCGGACCACCTGCCAGTGTGGGTGGTCTTGGATGTCCCCATCTTAATTCGAGGAAGGGATAGCGATGTCTCCAAAGCGTGGGTGGGTTGGTGCGGCCCTGGGGCTGCTCATCGCATGGTTCTCGGCCACCGTCCGGGCGGAAGGCAATGTCGCCTTTTGGTCTGATACGCCGGTGGTGACCTCGGGGTCGTCCGCGAGTCCAGCCGCACTCCAGGCGACGCGCGGCGTCACGTCCCCGGTCGCGGCGGTGCCCGGCGTCAACCGGGCCATCCTGGCGCCGGTGACGCCCTTTGAGTCCGAGCAGGCCATCGCCGCCCGCCCGATCCCCGCTGACCTGAACCTCACGGTGCTCACGGCAAAGTCCGCGCCAGGTGCCGCAACCGCCGTGGGACCGATAGGCCTGGCAGGCCAGGAGGCGCCCACCGGCCCCGCGTCCATCGTCGAGTTGGCGCGGGCACTGCGCAACGACCCCGACCTGATCTACGAGTACGTGCGCAACGGGATCGACTACTACCCCATCTGGGGCCCCCAGAAGGGCGCCCTGGGGGCGGTGCTGGACAATCGGGGCACCGCCTTCGACCAGGTGGCCCTGATGGTGTCGCTGCTGCGCCAGGCGGGCTATACCGCCAACTTCGTTAAGGGACGGATCAACCTGACCGCGGCCCAGGTCCGGGATTGGCTGGGGGTCGATACCGCCAAGGTCTGCGCCGTCATCAACCTGTTGGCCCAGGGTCAGGTGCCAATCGCAGCCGTGACGGCGACCGCCGCGGGTAGCTGTCCAGGCTCGACCGCGGCGCTGGTCAGCATCAAGATCGATCATCTGTGGGTCAAGGCGAACATCGGGGGCACCAATTACTATTTCGACCCCAGCTTCAAACCCCACACGAGCAAGGCCGGGATCGATCTGGCAGCGGCCAGCGGCTATACAACGCCGCCACCTACCTGACCCAGGCCAAGAGCGGCGCGACCGTGACCGCGTCGTCGGTCCAGGCGCTCAACCGTAACGTCATCCGCGCCAATCTGACCGCCTATGCCACCACCCTGACGAACTACCTGCGGGCCAATCTGCCGACCGCAGCGCTGGAGGATGTCGTCGGCGGCACCAGCATCGTCCCCCACGACGGCAGGACGTTGCGCCAGACCAGCCTGCCATACCAGGACAACGCGGTCGCCGTCACCGAGTGGACGGAGATCCCGGCCGGCTACAAGCCCACCCTGCGCCTGCAGTATCAGGGCCTCTACGCCACCTTTAGCTCCGATGCGATCTACGGCAAGCGTCTGACCATCAGCTATGACAGCGCCAATCGGCCGGTGCTGAAGCTCGACGGTGTGGTGCAGGGGACCGGCACGGCGGTGACACGCGGCACCGTCGGTACCGTCACCTTTACCATTGCCCACGGTGCCTATGCCTCCACTGGTACGAACCAGACCTTCACTCAGCAGATCCAGGCCGGCGGGACCTTCCTGATCGGCAATGGCTGGGGACCGGCCGGGCGCGGCTTGGTCGAGCGGTATCGAAACCAACTCGATGCGGCCAGGGCCGCAGGCAATGCGGATAGCTCGGAGGCGGTCCTGGGCTCAAGCCTCGCGGCGCTCTCCGCGACCTGGCTCGCCCAGGTCAATCGTTCGGACGCCATCGGCGACCAGTTGGCCAGGACCACCACCCTGCTCCACCACCAAGTGGGCATCGCCGGGTTCAACACTGCCTCGTATGTCGACCTGCCCGGGAACATGGTCAGCGTGGTCAGTCAAAGTGCCGACCCCGCCAAGGAAACGACGGCCTTTTTCAGCATGGCGATGCACCTGAGCATCTTCGAGTCGACCACCGTGCAGCAGACCGCCGGGGTTAGCGCGGTCTCCACCGTCAAGCTGATTGACCTCGCCGTCGCCGGCAACCAGCCGATCTACGACGCGACCGCGAGCAACTACGCCACTGCCGTCAAACCCAATCTGGTCGCCTGCACGTCCCGGCTCGGGGCCTTCCAGGCCGCGGTGAATGCGGGTCACCGGCTGATCTTGCCGAAACGTTGCGACCTCACGGAGGGCACCTGGTCCGGGGCCGGCTATTTCGACCTCCTGATCGGTGCCGGCGGCTCCAGTATCGGCGCTATCATCGGCGGCGGCCTCGCTGGGGGGTTCTCGACGCTGCCGCAACTGCCAGTCGTGTTCGCCCCCAATGTGCTGGACAACACCAGCAGCCCGCTCGGCAACTACCTGCAGTCGACGGGCCACGCCTTCGGCGAGCCCATCGACATGACCAAGGGTCATTACCTCTATACCCACCAAGACATCACCCTTGGCCTGGGGGAGTTTCCGCGATCACTCGGCTTCGAGCGCCTCTACAGCTCTGGCCTGCGGACTCAGCCGGGGCCACTGGGTCGGGGTTGGACCCACAATTTCGCGCTGGATGCCGGCCTGGGCTCAGACGGTTTCCAGGGCCTGGGTGAGGACTCGGCCCTGGATGCGGTCACCAGCATCGTCGAGCAGCGGGTCGCGCTCGACCTGCTCGCCGACCCCGCCAAGCCGCTGGACAAGCTGGTTATTGCGACCCTCGGCCAGCGCTGGTTCGGTGACCAATTGCTCGAGAACACGGTCACGGTGCGCCAGGGTTTGAACGGTGAGGTCTTCGTCCGGCTCCCCGATGGCACCTACAATGCGCCGCCCGGCAATCCGGCGCGCTTGATCAAGAATCCCGACGGCACTTACAGCTATGAGACGCGCCATAAGGCGAACCTCAATTTCAATACCGTCGGCCGTCTCGCGAGCTTCGTTGATCCGAGCGGCCTCCAGGTCAAATTCACTTACACCGGCAACGACCTGACCAAGGTGCAGAACAGCCTGGGACGGACCCTTACCCTGACGAATGCAGCGGGGCGCGTGACGCAGGTCTCTGACGGCACCCGCACCGTCAAGTACGCCTACGACACCAGCGGCAATCTGGTCACCTACACCGATGCCGCGGCCAAGACCACCAGTTTCCAGTACGACCTGCCCAGGCGCCTGACCAAGCTGTACTATCCCAGCAACCCGACGGTCGCCTTCGTGACCAACGTCTATGACAGCCTGGGCCGGGTGCAGACCCAGAGCGACGCCAACGGCCAGGCCTATACCTATTACTTCGCCGGCTCCCGGTCCGAGGAACTGGGGCCGCTGGGGCGCAGCCTCGTCAGTTACCCCGACGGCTTTGGCAAGGTGCTGAGATCCATTGATCCCCTAGGGCGGGTCACCACCAACCGCTATGACGGCCAGGGACCGCTCAGCGTGACTCAACCAACCGACGCCGCGGGCGTGGCCCCAGCGACGACCTACGCCTACCGCAGCTTCTCCGCTGCCGGGTACCCGACCTTCTACCTGCCGACCACGGTGACGCAGAAGACCAGCGCGGCGAACTCGGTGGTCACAGCCACCGCCTATGACGCCGCCAACCGGTTCGTCCCCAAGACGGTAACGGTCGATTCCGGCACCGGCAAGCTCAATCTGGTCACCGCCTTTACGTACGACGCCAGTGGCAACCTCACCGGGGTCAACGGGCCGCGAACCGATGTCGCTGACACCGTCGCCATGGCCTACGACGCCGAACGCCGACTCGTCCAAACCACTGACGCGCTCGGCAAGCAGACCCGCCACGCCTATGACGCGGACGGTCGCCTGGTGCGCGCCGCGGCGCAAATCGGCACCCAATGGGCGGTCTCCTGCCGCACCTACAGCCCCAGCGGCAAGCTCACCCAGGTGTGGGGGCCGGGTCAAACCGCGGGCGCTACCACCTGTCCCACCGCCGCTGCCCCGGCGGCAGTGGCGACCTATGGGTACGATGCGCTCGACCGCCAGGTCCGCGTGACCCTGAGCCTGACGCCCGCGCAGGGCGGCCCACGGGTCACCGAGACCCTCTACAACCTCGACGGGAGCGTGCAGGCGATCAGGCGAGCGGTGGGCACCGCACTCGCCCAGACCTATGCCACCTATACCTATACGGCAAACGGCCGGCAGGCCACGGTGCAGGATAAGGGTAACCTGACTACCGACCAATACGACGGACACGACCGCAAGGTCAAGACCCTGTTCCCCAACCCGGCGGGCGGCGGGACCTCCGCGGCGACCGACTTCGAGCAATACGGCTATGACGCCGCGGGCAATGTCACGAGCCTGCGCAAACGCAGCGGCCAGACCGTTACCCTAGCCTACGACAACCTCGATCGGCTGGTGAGCCGCACCTACCCCGCAATTGCGGACAACGTCGGCTTCGCCTATGACCTGCTTGGCCGACGGACCGTGGCCAACTTCGCCAATGGCAGCTATAGCATCACGCACGTCTACGACAACGCCGGGCGTCTCACCAGTACCGCCGCCGGCGGCAAAACGCTCAGCTTCCAATACGATGCGGCCGGCAACCGCACCCGCACCACCTGGCCGGAGGCCGCCGCCTTCTATGTGACGACCGCCTACGACGCGCTCAACCGCCCCACGGTCATCAAGGAGTCAGGCAGCGTCGCCCTGGTGACCTACGCCTACGACGACCGCTCGCGGCGCACCACCGCGACGCTGGGTAACGGCACCGCCACCGGCTACACCTACAACCCGCAGTCGGCCCTGGCCACCATCTCCCACAACCTCACCGGGACCGCCCAGGACCTGACCTATACCTATACCCGCAATCGGGCGGGCGAGATAACCGGACAAGGCTGGAGCAACGACGCCTACCAGTGGGCCGGCGCCGTCAACGGCACCGCCGCCTACACCGCCAACGGCCTCAACCAGTACGCCAAGGCCGGGGCCGCGACCCCAGGCTACGATGCCAACGCCAACCTGACCAACGACGGCACCTGGAGTTACGGTTACGACCTCGACAATCGGCTCAGGACCGCCACCAAGACCGGTCTGGCCGCCACCCTTACCTACGACGCCGCGGGACGGCTACGTCAGAGTGCCATCGGCGGCGCCGTCACCAACCTGCTCTACGATGGCACCGACCTGATCGCCGAGTACGATGGCGCCGGTAACCTACTGCGCCGCTACGTCCATGGCCCCGGTCTCGATGAACCCGTGGTCGCCTATGAGGGCGTGACCACCACCAACAAGTCCTGGCTCTATGCCGACCACCTGGGCAGTGTCGTCGCCACCGCCAACGGCGCCGGGACGTCTACCGCCACCTACAGCTACGGACCGTTCGGCGAGCCCAACGCGTCCTCCGGGGTCCGCTTCCGCTACACCGGCCAGCAGCTCATTGGCCAGCTTGGCCTCTACCACTACAAGGCCAGATTCTATTCGCCGACGCTGGGGCGGTTCCTGCAGACCGATCCGATCGGGTATGCGGACGATCTCAATTCTTATGCGTACGTCGGAAATGCCCCGAGTAACCGCGTCGATTCCCTAGGACTCTATACCGAGGTAATAATTTGGCGACCCGTTGGCTATGGTAAGTCGTCATTTGGGCATGTATCCGTTAACCTAAACGGAACATCATATTCATTTGGTCCTCATGGCATGGATATTCAACCTGCGGCGGCTTATGAGGCTCGCAATGGTTTTAGAGATGGCGTTGGGTCAGTTATCGACCTTACGCAGAATCAAGAAAACACTCTTGAGCGAGCGCTGCATAGTCCTGGGGAATATGGCCGCATAAGCAATAACTGTGTTAATCCGGTGCAAACAGGGTTGAACTCCGCGGGAGTTGATGTTGGCGCCAGCCTTTTTCCCGTCTCTTTCGGTAATGCCATAATCGACTCCGGCAAGGTTGCCAAGTATAATTTTTATTTGGCTCGTTCTTCTGGTAGTTCACGCCCATTAAAATAGCAATCGGGGAGCCATCTGTTTAAATGCGATGAGCGCTTTGTATGCGTTACGTGTTGGCCCGAGGCTTTGTGCGCGCCTACAGCGGCTTGATTTGACAATCAGATATTCCCGTATCGAAGGTGCCCTGCTCGCGGGGCCGACGAAACACCTGATGTCTGGATATTACATGAGATGCTAATAACCATATCTCATGACGACCCATTTTGGGAATCATGTGCTGTACGCTCCTTCGGCTTTCCGAAAGGCGTACATCCACTAGCCACCAACTACAAACGCTAATGGCAACAAAAGATGACGCTCGGAACAGAACGGATTGCGCACTTCATGGCAAGCGTTGTCATGCTCATCATAGCGGGCTGTCAGAATGACACAGTCGTATTCGTAAAGAGGCCAACTAAATTGCTGGAACAACCATACCCGTATGGCTACCCCAGCACTAATCCACAGCGAAATATAATAATTGCAACACTGAAGGCTGGGGACGCCGGATATTTATTGAATTGTATTTATGGAAAGGACTACAGGGCTTGCAAGGTCAGAATGACCGATGGGGCGATCGGATACTTAATAGACGAGGGTGATTTTGAAATACTCAAGAGGAAATAAGAGTTGACCCAGCGGTCCCTTTCTGCAAGCAAGGTAGCCGTTCAGAGACCCCTTGACCGCTGCCTCCAGCCCGATCAAGATGCCCTCCCATACGCTGCCCGATGATACCGCGCCACTGACCGATGCACCTGAGCGACCACAGCCTCAGCCAGCTTGATGAAGCCTACGTCCAG
>NZ_CAIKKU010000876.1 GCF_903828115.1 uncultured Thiodictyon sp.
CCGAGAAGAGGACTCGAACCTCCACGGGTTGCCCCACTAATACCTGAAACTAGCGCGTCTACCAATTCCGCCATCTCGGCTTTTCCGGATCGGGGCGACTCACGGGGGAGGCGGCCTGACGGGAGCGGGCATGTTAGTGAGACAGGGCGGGCTTGTCAACGATACACTACACGGTCTTAGCCGCAGACCAAAGACATACTCAGTAACACCACGTGACCAGACGCAAAACTACCGACAACCAGACCGAAGGCCAGGCCGCGGACCCGCATCCGCAGGCCGTCCCCCCAACTTCCGAGCAGGCCGCCGCGCCGCCGCCCAAGAAGCCGCGCCGCAAGCCCGCGCCCAAGGCGGACCAGGAGGCCCCCCGGGCGGAGGCCCCGCCCGGTGACGCGCAAGGCGCCGCCCCAAGCCCGCCGAAACGCGCCCCCAGGTCCACCCCCAAGCCCGCCGCCAAGGGCACGCGCGAAACCGGCGCCCGGGACAAGGACCCCAACCGCCAGCGCGAGGCGAAGAAATACGAGAACCCCATCCCGAGCCGGGAGTTCATCCTCGATACCCTGACCGCCCACGGCGCCCCGCTCGCCTTCGCCGAGATCGCGACGGCCCTGGAACTTGCCACGGAGCCCGACCTCACCGCCCTGGAGCGACGCTTGGGCGCCATGGTCCGGGACGGGCAACTGCTGCGCAACCGCAAGGATGCCTTCTGCATCGTCAACCACAAGGACCTGATCGCCGGGCGGGTCATCGGTCACCCCGACGGCTTCGGCTTCGTGCGGCCGGACGACGGCGGCGACGACCTCTATCTCTACCCCAAGGACATGAAGACGCTGTTCCATGGGGACCGTGTCGTGGTGCGGGTCAGCGGGCGCGACCGCCGCGGGCGCCTGGAGGGCTCGCTGGTGGAGACGCTCGAGCGCAACACCCGCACCGTGGTGGGCCGTCTCTATCAGGAGAGCGGCGTCGGCTTCGTGGCCCCGGACAACAAGCGCCTCTCCCACGACGTCATCATCCCCAGTGACCGCTTGGGCGGCGCCACCCACGGCCAGATCGTGGTGGCCGAGATCACCGACCAGCCCACCGGCCGCACCCAGCCCATCGGCCGGGTCCGCGAGGTCCTGGGCGACCACATGGCCCCGGGGATGGAGACCGACATCGCCATCCGCGCCCACGACCTGCCGGTGGAATGGCCGCCGGCCGTCCAAGCCGAGGTCGCCGGGCTCACCCCGGAGGTACCCGAATCCGCCAAGGCGGGCCGCACGGACCTGCGCAAGCTCGCGCTCGTGACCATCGACGGGGCCGACGCCCGCGACTTCGACGACGCCGTCTACTGCGAGCGCAAGCCCAAGGGCTGGAAGCTCCTGGTCTCCATCGCCGATGTCTCCTCCTATGTGGTCCCCGGCACCGCGCTCGACACCGAGGCCCTGGAGCGCGGCAATTCGGTCTATTTCCCGGACCGGGTGATCCCCATGCTCCCGGAGGTCCTGTCCAACGGCTTGTGCTCCCTGAACCCGGACGTCGACCGGCTCTGCATGACCGCGGAACTGTATATCGACGCCGAGGGCAAGGTCACCCGCACCCGCTTCTTCCAGGCGGTGATGCGCTCCAAGGCACGCCTCACCTATGACCAGGTGGCGGCCATGATCGTGGACCGGGACCCGGCCCTGTGCGAACAGCACAAAGCGGTGCTGCCCCACCTCCAGGACCTGCACGCACTCTATCTGGTGCTGCACGCCGCCCGGGTGGAGCGCGGCGCCATCGACTTCGACAGCACCGAGACCAAGTTCGAGTTCAACGAGCAGGGCCGCATCAGCGCCGTGGTCCCGGTGGTACGCAACGACGCCCACCGCCTGATCGAGGAGTGCATGTTGGCCGCCAACGTGGCGGCGGCGCGGCACTTCGAGCGCAAGAAGGTCCCGGCCATCTATCGCATCCACGACCTGCCGAGCCAGGAGAAGTTGAGCGACCTGCGCGAATTCCTGGGCCAACTCGCGCTCAGGCTCCCGGGCGGGGACAAGCCGGTCGCGGCCGACTATGCCCAGTTGCTGCGCGAGGTCAAGGACAGGCCCGACCGCGCCCTGATCCAGACCGTGCTGCTGCGCTCCATGCAGCAGGCGATGTACAGCGCGGAGAACGTGGGTCACTTCGGCCTCGCCTTCCCCGCCTACACCCACTTCACCTCCCCCATCCGCCGCTACCCGGATCTGATCGTCCATCGCATCATCAAGCACCTGCTGGCGGACGGTACCGCGGCGGATCTGGACTATTCCAAGTCCGACCTGCAGCAGATCGGCGAGCACTGCTCCGGCACCGAGCGGCGCGCCGACGAGGCGACCCGCGACGCCAACGACTGGCTCAAATGCGAGTTCATGCAGGACAAGCTCGGCGAGCAATTCGACGGCACCATCACCAGCGTCACCTCCTTCGGCATCTTCGTGCAGCTCGACGCCATCCACATCGACGGCCTGGTCCACATCACCGCGCTCGACAACGACTACTACCACTTCGACCCCATTGGCCACCGCCTCCAGGGCGAGCGCAGCGGCAATGTCTATCGCCTGGGCGACCGGCTGCGCATCCAGGTCGCCGCGGTCAATCTGGACGATCGCAAGATCGACTTCGTACTGGCGCCGACCGAGACACCGGCCGAGGGTGGCAAGCCCGACGCCAAGCGGCGGCGGCGCAAGGCCTGACCCGCCGACGACCTGCAATTCCCAGCGGCGCGGGACAATCCCGCGCCGCCGGCCGAGGCCTCACCGCAAAAGTCGCGCAGCGACGCTGTGGGAGCGGCTTCAGCCGCGACGGGCCGGGCGGAAAACGCGGCGTCGCAGTTCCGGGCGGGACGGGTCATCCGCCCCGTCCCTCTGGCTCCCACGCTCCAGCGCTCATCGTTATACACAAGTACCGCCGAGCCCGGCGGCCGTGGTCGGGTCGGCGCGGCGGCCGGACCGGCGGCCTGGGACAGCAAGCCGGGTGCGGCGTGCACGCCGCACGGCGAGCGACAAAGTCTAAAATTAAAGGAGAAGCAACCCGCGGGAGGCGCGCCATGAGCAACTGGGCCGATGAAGAAGTAGCGACGGCGGACCTGGGCGATCGGCGGCTGAACGCCCGCCTGGCCAAGGTCTTGGAGCAACTCGGGCAACATCCGCAGGTGAGCATCCCGGCGGCCTGTGGGGGGTGGTCGGAAACGCTGGGGGCCTACCGGTTTTTCGACAACCCCAAGACCTCGTTCGAGGCGGTCTTGGCGCCGCATTATGATGCCACCCTGCAACGCCTGGCGGCGGCGCCGGTCGTGCTGCTGGTACAGGACACCACGGACGACGACGAGTGCCTGAACCTCGGCCCCAAGGGTTTGGGAACCCTCAAGAACGTGGACAAACGCGAACGCCGTCTGCACCCGACCGTGGCGTTCACCCCGCAGCGCATCTGCCTGGGCGCGGTGCAGGCCGCGTACCGGGTGCGTGAGGAGCCGAGTCCGCGGCGGGCGCGGCGCGCCAAGGGCGTGGACGAAAAGGAAAGCCGCTACTGGGTGGAGAGCTATCAGAGGAGCTGCGCGGTGCAGGGGCAACTGCCCAACACCTTGGTCGTCAACATCGCCGATGCCGAGGGTGACCTCTACGAACTGTTTGCCGAAGCCGCCAGCTATGAACCCTGCACCCGTGCCCAGTGGATCGTGCGGGCGGCGCAAGACCGCCGCCTGGTCAACGACCCGAACACGGACGCACCGCGTAAACTGTGGGCCGGCGTGGCGCAGACACCGGCCTTGGGCGACCTGGAGGTCGAGGTCAGAGCGCGTCCGGGACGGGCGGCACGACGCGCGCGCGTGACGCTGCGCAGCGCCACCGTGCGCCTGGTCCCGCCGCGGCGAACGGGCTATCCACTGCCCGCACTCGCCATCAATGCCGTCCTGGCGTGCGAGGACACGCCCCCGCCCGACGTCGCGCCGCTGCAATGGCTGCTGACGACCGTGTTGCCGGTGGACACGTTTGAGCGGGCGGCGACCATCGTGGCCTGGTACGCCGTGCGCTGGTACATCGAGATCTATTTTTTCGTCCTGAAACATGGCTGTCAGATTAATAAGCTGCAACTGGAGACGGACGATCGGCAACTGCCTTGCCTGGCGCTGTACATGATCATTGCGTGGCGTGTCCTGTTCGCCACGATGCTCGGTCGTGCCTGCCCGGACATGGACTGCGAGGCCGTCTTCGCCCCCGAGGAGTGGCAGGCCGCTTACCTCGTGGCGCGCCGCTGTCCGCCCCCTGCGACACCGCCCCGCTTGGGCGAGATGGTCGTCTTGATCGCCACCTTGGGCGGCTTCCTCAACCGTAAGCACGACGGCCACCCGGGTCCCAAGACCGTCTGGATCGGATGGCAACGCGTGCGGGACTTCGCCATCGCGCTGCAGGCCCGCGAGGAGGTCGCGAGACGATGTGTATAACGATGAGCGCTCCAGCGTGGGAGCAAGTGCGGACGCTCCAGCGTCCAGCGTCGACTCCCGGGCGGGACGGGGCATTGACCCCGTCAACAATGTTGCCAACTCTCGACTAAAATGGGGTTTACGCCTGGCTCGGGCGTGTCTGGCGCCCGGGTTTGCGGGGGATGTGGGTGTCACGATCACCCTCGTCATCGACGTTGCCGCAGACGGAGAGCCCCAGCCATGAGTCAAGCACCGCGCAGCTGGCGGGTTCGCGTGGCCTTCGAGCCTAACCGGTTCGCCGCCGAGCAACTGATCACGGTGTACGAACAACTGAAACCGACCAAGTCGCATCGCGCGGGGTCGGACGTGGCCGCGCCGCCGATCGCCCCGCAACGCGCCACCGTCATGGGAGGTACACGATGAGCCAACGTGTGGTGGTAGCGCTCTATGCCCGGGTGTCATCGGACCAGCAAGCCAAGAGCGGCACGATTGACAGTCAGGTGACGGCCCTGCGTGAGCGGATTGCCGCCGATGGCGAAGCGCTGGCGGAGGACCTGTGCTTTATTGATGCGGGCGTCAGTGGCGCCACGCTCATTCGCCCGCAATTGGAGCGGTTGCGCGATCAGGCGGCCCTGGGCGTTATCGATCGTCTCTATGTGTTGTCGCCGGATCGGTTGTCACGGAAATACGCCCATCAAGTTTTGCTGATGGGTAGCCGTTCAGAGACCCCTTGACCGCTGCCTCCAGCCCGATCAAGATGCCCTCCCATACGCTGCCCGATGATACCGCGCCACTGACCGATGCACCTGAGCGACCACAGCCTCAGCCAGCTTGATGAAGCCTACGTCCAG
>NZ_CAIKKU010000877.1 GCF_903828115.1 uncultured Thiodictyon sp.
CCCCAGGCCGCGACGGGTTGCCGCAAGGGCGCGTGGCCGGAGTCTATTTTGTGGGCGCGGCTTGCAGCGGCGATCCGAGACCGCGGTCAGCTGCGACGCCCCGTCGCGGCTGAAGCCGCTCCCACAGCGTCGCCGCGCGACTTTCACGATAACTTTGTTACGTGTGTGCCTATGGTAACCAAACCGTAAGACGATGCCGATAAGCTAACGGCCCGGACGGCTCGTGGGCCACCCCGGAACATGATAGTCCCCTGCGGCCGCGATGCGGCGCGGCGCCGAACGCCGCTGCCGCGTTCCGCACGCGGCCCGTCGCGGCTGAAGCCGCTCCCACCGCGCCGCCGCGCGACGTTCACGGTATAGCGAAGCGTCGGCCGCGGGTGGACGGCGCTTACCCCAGAGGTGCGCACGATGATTCAATCCCCCCTGTTGGTCGAGAAGAAACGCGAGGCGCTGACACAGGGGCTGCTCGCCCTTGGGGAGGAGGTCGCGACGGCCTTGGCGAAGTCGCTGGAGGCCCTGCGCACCCAGGACCTGGCCCTGGCCCGTGAGGTTGTCGATGGCGATGCCTCCATCAACCTCGCCCGCCGCATCCTGGAGCAGGAGGCCGTGCTGGCGCTGGCCGCGTACCAGCCCGCCGGGTCGGACCTGCGCAGGATCGCCGCCTCGCTGGAACTGGTGGCGGAACTGGAGCGCATCGGCGATTACGCGGCCGATGTGGCCCGCATCCTGCTGCGTGAGGAGTGGGGTCAACTGCCGGGGAACCTGACGGCCGGCATCGCCCAGATGGGTGATGCCGCCTTGGGGATGTTCCGGGACGCATTGCGCGCCTACACGCGCGAGGGCGGTGACGAGGCCCTGGCGCGGGCCGTGGCGGCCCGGGACGATCAGGTAGACGCCCTCCAGCGTGCGGCGCTCGACGCCGTCGTCGACCTGATCCGGGACAACCCGGCCGTGGCCGCGCCGGCCCTGGCCCTGTCCTGGATCGCCCACTATTACGAGCGCGTCGCCGACCGCGCGACCAATATCGCCGAGCGCGTGGTCTACCTCGCGACCGGTGAAATCCCCGACTTGAACTGAGCCCCCCCATGAACAAGACCCTACTCTTGCCGACCCTGATGGCGTCGGCCTTGCTCGCGCCCATGACGCACGCCTCGCCGGTATTGTTCGCCACCGGCACACTCACGCAGAGTACCGCCGGGCCGAATGCGGACCTGTCCGGATTGACCGCGCCGATGGAGAACGGGGTACGCGGGGACCTGCTGGGCGGTATCGGGTCCGGCCTCGCCTATGCGGGCGGCAACACCTTCATCGCCACCCCGGACCGCGGCCCCAACGCCACCGTCTATAACCCATTGGTCGATAATACCAGCTCCTATATCGACCGGTTTCAGACCATCGGCATGGGCCTGGTGGTGAATCCGAACTACGTGGCGGGCGTCAATCAACCCTATCTGCTGAACCCGGTCTTGAATGCGACCACCCTGATGTGGAGCGCGACCCCGCTGAACTATGGGGACGGCTCCCTGGGGACCGGCTCGGGCTACACGCTGGGCAGCGGCGTGCCGTCGCAGAACTCGCCGGGTGTCAACTATTTCACCGGGCGCTCGGACAACTTCGCCGGCACCGGGTCCACCAACGCCGCCAATGCCCGCTTCGATCCCGAGGCGGTGCGCGTGTCGCCCGATGGTCGCAGCCTCTTCGTCTCGGATGAATACGGGCCCTACGTCTACCAATTCGACCGCGCCACCGGCGAGCGCATCCGCACCTTCGCAGTCCCGGGCAACCTCGCCGTCGCCACCCTCGGTCCGACCACGGCCGCCGAGGACGCCCCCAACAACAGCAGTGGGCGGGTCGCAAACAAGGGGATGGAGGGCCTGGCCATCACGCCCGACGGCAAGACGCTGGTCGGTATCGTCCAGGCGGCGGCGCTTCAGGACAAGAACAAGTACCTGCGGATCGTGACCTTCGACATTGTGAGCGGTCAGGCGACCCATGAGTATGCGTATCAGTTGACCACCGGGTCCGGGGTGAGCGATCTGGTCGCGGTGAACGATCACGAATTCCTGGTCGATGAGCGTGACGGCAAGGGTCTCGGCGACGGGAGCGCGGCGGTCATCAAGCAGGTCTTCAAGATCGATATCACCGGGGCCACGGACGTGATGAATGAGCCGGTGTTGTCCAACCTCACGATGGTGGGCAAGACCGTGGTCGCCAAGAGCGCCCTGCCGGTGGTGGACCTGGTGACACTGCTCAATGCCGCCGGCATCGCGAGCACCGCCATCCCGGCCAAGATCGAAGGCCTGGCCTTCGGCCCCGACCTGGTGTTCGACGCCACCGACTATCACACCCTGTTCATCGCCAACGACAACGATTTTCTGCCGACCGAGGCCGGACCCAACCAGTTCTATGTCGTGGGCATCCCGTTCAGCGACCTGCCGGGCTACCAGGAGCAACTGGTCCCCGCGGCCCCGACGCTGTGGCTGATCGGTGCCGGCCTGCTGGGCCTGGGGCGCGGCGTTCACGGCGGCCTGCGGCGGCGCGGCGGCAAGGGGCACGAGTGACCCCGCAAGGATGCCCCGTCGCCGCCTGGTGATCCCGGCTTTAAGGCGCCACGGTTGGCCTCAAGTACGGATCGTTAGCGGTCGGGGCCCTTGCCGCACGGGCTGCAGGGGTGCGATTAGAACGGATGTGTTAACGCACATGTCGTAGGGTACGCATCGCGTATCCTACAGCTACAGCTACCGGACGTTCTCATGGACCGGGCGTCGTTGTCGTTGTCGTAATCGTGGTCGGATTATTCG
>NZ_CAIKKU010000878.1 GCF_903828115.1 uncultured Thiodictyon sp.
CGTAATCGAATGATCCGCCCACGATTACGACAACGACAACGACAACGACGCCCGGTCCGTGAGAGCGTCCGGTCGCTAGGGACGGGCGAGACGCCCGTCGCTGCGGCTTTGCCGTGAGGGGCGCGCCGGAACCCAGCCGGAGCGGCTTGCAGCCGCGACGGGGCCTCGCAAGATACCGTGGCCCCGCAGGTTACCGCGGCCTCGCATCGCGGCTGCAAGCCACTCCCACGGGGAGCGCTCATCTTCCGGGGACGAACGGGGAGTCTTCCGCTATACTCCGGCCGGGCCGGGGGGCGTGCCGGACGGGGCCTTCGCCGCAGCGATCGTTCCACCACCCCGGCACCGATTACCAACGGACGCCGCCGCTGACTGGGGCGGCGCATCGCTCATCAAGAAGTAACGCGGAGTTAACGACATGTTGGAAATCAAAGGTTCGGTCGCGGTCATCACCGGCGGCGGCGGCGGCATCGGCTATGCCATCGCTGAACACTGGGTCAAGAACGGCGGCAAGGTGGTGCTGGCCGACGTGGCGCAGGAGCCCCTGGAGAAGGCCGCGGCGGCGCTCGCGGCACTGGGCGGCGAGGTGGTCACGGTGGTCGGTAACGTCACCAGCGAGGAGGACACCGCCCGGCTTGCCGATACCGCCATCGAGAAATTCGGGGCCATCAATCTGGTCGCACCCTTTGCCGGCATCATCAAGGACGGCATGATGGTCTCCCCGGACCGGGACACCGGCAAGGTCACGCGCAAGCTGTCCTTCGATGACTTCAAGAAGGTCATCGACATCAACTTGAACGGCGTCTTCCTGACCGTGCGCGAATGTGCCGCGCGCATGATCGACAACAAGTGCAAGGGGCTCATTTGTCTGGTCTCCTCCACCGGCTCACTGGGCACGGCCGGCCAGATCAGTTACTCCTCCACCAAGGCCGCCATGTCGGTGATGCCCAAGGTGATCACCGCGGAGTTCTTCCGGCGCGGTCTGTCCAATCAGATCCGCTGCGTGGCCGTGGCCCCGGGCTACGTCGGCACGCCGATGGTGAAGAACATGAATCAACAGGCCCTGGACAAGATCCTTCAGGATATTCCCATCGGCCGTTTGATCGAACCCGAGGAAGTGGCGCAACTGGTCGCGGACATCTACCGTAACGAGGCGCTCAGCGGCGACGTGTATTTCATCCACGGCGGCCTGCGCCTGGGCTCCAAGGGCTGATCCGGGCGGGATGCCCCTGGATCGGACCTGAGGCAGTGACTCCTGAGCCCCCTACGGTTAAACCACCGCCGGGGGCTTAAGTCTCTTGCAATTATGACGAGCGTAGCGACCCGCCGGCCCGGCGGGTCGCAACGCCTGATGGAGAAGCGCCGTGTCTCGTTACCTGCGATTGCCCGCGCTCGCCCTGGCGATGGTCGCGCTGCTGTGCGCCTGCCTCGCGCAGCCCGGCCCCACCCTGACCGCCGCGGCGGCGCACGACCAGGCCAAGGCCGGCGCGCTCACGCTGATCGACATCCGCACCCCCGCCGAATGGCGCGAGACCGGTATCGCCGCCGGCGCCGCGCCGATCATGATGCAGGACCCCAAGGGACCGGACGGCTTCGCCGCGGCGGTCCTGGCCCAGGTCCGGGGTGACTACAGCGCCCCGATCGCACTCATCTGCCGCACCGGCAACCGCAGTGCGCACATGCAACAAACACTTTCGGATCATGGGTTTAAACGGGTCTACAGCGTCGCCGACGGCATGGCGGGCAGCGCGGCCGGGCCCGGCTGGATCAGACTCGGCCTGCCGGTGACGGCGTGCAAGGACTGCTGACCAGAACACCCGCAGGACTCCGGCGTCACCTTCGCGGATGCTCCTGATTCTGCCGCCATGGCCGCCACGGCCGCGGGCAGCGACAGCAATGTCGGTATCATCGGTTTCATGCTCGTCTGCGTTCTCTGAGGATGCGCTGGTGACGCATACTATGCGTTGACTGACGCGGATCGCGAATTCTCGACGATCACCATCGCCCGGAGCGCTCAATCATGTTCCATGACGACCTTACGGTGCGTAGGCAGCGCGGTATGACGCTGATCGAACTGATGATCACAGTGCTCGTCATGCTGATCGTACTGATGTTTGCCGCCCCCCCGTTCGGCGGTCCAAGGCAGTGGCTCCAACAACCTCTACCAACATTCCGCCTGTTCGCTATGACGCGCTGGTCGGCGCACGGCGGCGGCTCGGCGTGCCGCCCGCGGGCGGGTGGACCGGGGGCAAGGCGCCCGCTGCTGGTGGGCCGCGGGACCGCGAGGGTCTGCCGACGGGCCTGATCAAGTGTCCGTGCAGGCGGTTGATGCGGCTCCGGATGTACCGCATCTTCAGACCCACCCGACCTGGTTTGCACGAGTGCCTGTCCGATGAGCCTGCTTGAATCCTCCAAGACCGATTTCCATGACCCCCGGCTGGCGACCTCCCGGGCTGGCCTGTTGGCGGCGTTGCAGGCCTTCCTGCCGACGGACGCGGTACTGGAGCACGAGGAGCAGGTGCGGCCCTACGAGTGCGACGGGCTTTCGGTCTATCGCCAGCTCCCGCTGCTGGTGGTGCTGCCGCGCACCGTCACGGAGGTTCAGCGGGTCTTGCGTCTATGCCACGAGCGCCAGGTGCCGGTGGTGGCGCGCGGGGCCGGCACCGGGCTCTCGGGGGGCGCACTGCCGGTCGGTGATGGCATTGTACTCAGTCTGGCACGGTTGAATCGCATCCTGGCCCTGGACCCGGCGGCGCGCACCGCGCGGGTGGAGCCGGGCGTGCGCAACCTGGCGATTACCGAGGCGGCGGCACCCCACGGGCTCTACTATGCGCCGGACCCCTCGAGCCAGATCGCCTGCACCATCGGGGGCAATGTGGCGGAGAATTCCGGAGGCGTACACTGCCTGAAGTACGGACTGACGGTCCACAATGTGCTCGCGGTGAAGATGGTGACCATGACGGGGGAGTTGATCGAGCTCGGCGCGGCGGCACCGGACTCACCGGGCTATGACCTCATGGCCCTCTACATCGGCTCGGAGGGGATGCTGGGGGTGACAGTGGAGGTGACGGTGGCGCTGCTGCCGGTGCCCGAGCGGGCGCAGGCCCTGCTGGCCGCCTTCGATGACACCGAGCGCGCTGGTCAGGCGGTGGGTGACATCATCGCGGCCGGCATCATCCCGGCCGGGCTGGAGATGATGGACGGACCAGCGATCCAGGCGGCGGAGGCCTTTGCCCACGCCGGGTACCCGACCGACGCGGCGGCGATCCTGCTGTGCGAGCTCGACGGCACCCTGGAGGAGGTGGCCGAGCTGACGCAGCGGGTGCGGGACCTGCTGCTGGCGAGCGGGGCGACGCTGGTGCAGGTGTCGCGCGACGACGCCGAGCGCCTGCGCTTCTGGAAGGGGCGCAAGTCCGCCTTCCCGGCGGTGGGGCGCCTCGCCCCCGATTACTACTGTATGGACGGCACCATCCCCCGCCGCAAGCTGCCGGAGGTGCTGCGCCGCACGGCACAGTTGGCCGCGCAGTATCGCCTGCCGGTGGCCAACGTCTTCCATGCGGGCGACGGTAACCTGCACCCACTGATCCTGTTCGACGCCAACCGGCCCGGTGAACTGGAGCGCGCCGAGGCCCTGGGTGGGCAGATCCTGGAGCTGTGTGTGGAGGTGGGCGGCACCATCACGGGTGAGCACGGGGTGGGGATCGAGAAGATCAACCAGATGTGCGTTCAGTTCAGCCCGGCTGAGTTGGCCCAGTTCCGCGGCGTGAAACAGGCCTTCGACCCGCTGGGGCTGCTCAATCCCGGCAAGGGGGTGCCGACCCCGCGGCGCTGTTCGGAGTATCGGCAATTGCCTGGGAGCGCCGGGCACCAGCGCGGCGCGGGCGCGGCGCACTGAGGAATTTGCACCCCATGCACGACAACCCGGATCGACTCATCAGCCCCCTGGCCGCGGGGGACGACGGCGCCATGGAGCGGGCGATCCGCCCGCGCCGGCTCCAGGACTATGTGGGTCAGCCGGCCGTCAGCGAGCAGATGGAGATCTTCATCGGCGCCGCCCGCGCCCGGCGCGAGGCCCTGGACCATGTGCTGATCTTTGGTCCCCCGGGACTGGGCAAGACAACCCTGGCCCACATCATCGCCCATGAGATGCAGGTCAACCTGCGCCAGACCTCGGGGCCGGTGCTGGAGAAGCCGGGGGACCTGGCGGCCCTGCTGACGAACCTGGAGCCGGGCGACGTGCTCTTCGTCGATGAGATTCACCGCTTGAGCCCGGTGGTAGAGGAGGTGCTGTATCCGGCGCTGGAGGACTTCCAACTCGATATCATGATCGGCGAGGGCCCGGCGGCCCGCTCCATCAAGCTCGATCTGCCGCCCTTCACCCTGGTGGGCGCGACCACCCGGGCGGGCCTCCTGACCTCGCCGTTGCGCGACCGCTTCGGCATCTTCCAACGACTGGAGTATTACTCGGCACAGGACCTGGCCACCATCGTGCGGCGCTCCGCGGAGATCCTGGCCATCCCCACGGACCCGGAGGGGGCGGCGGAGATCGCACGGCGCGCCCGCGGCACCCCGCGCATCGCCAACCGGTAGCTGCGGCGTGTGCGCGACTTTGCCCAGGTGCGGGCCGCCGGGCGCATCACGGTGCCGGTGGCGGATCAGGCCCTGGCGATGCTCAAGGTGGACGCGCTGGGCTTCGACCACATGGACCGGCGGCTGCTGGCGGCGGTGATCCAGATGTTCGACGGCGGACCGGTGGGGGTGGAGAGCCTGGCGGCGGCGATCGGCGAGGAGCGTGGGACCATCGAGGACGTGCTGGAGCCCTATCTGATCCAACAGGGGTATCTGATGCGCACCCCCCGCGGACGCATGGCGACCCCGGCCGCCTATCTGCACCTGGGCCTGCGGGTCCCGGTACGGGTGCCACCGTCGGGCGCGGCGGGGCCCGGACCGGCCATCGGAGACCTCTTTGAGGGGGTGGCGACGGAGGGTGCCGAAAAAACAATATAGAGCATTGAGACAGGACCATAGATTCCGCGTCTCTTAACACTAAGAATTAAGTTAAGAGACAAGCAAGGACAACATCGAGGTTCCTAGTATCATGGCCACACTGCACACCACTAACACGCTGCGACCGACCAAGACCCCGCTCGGCAATCCCTGGGAGGCGTGGCGTCTGGGCTGGGTGGCGTCAGAACTCTGGATGACCTCCGCCTACACCATGATGAACCGCACCAACTGGCTCGCCGGCACCGACCCAACCCAACGGGCGGCCCAACAGGAATGGCAGCGCATGTGGGGCGAGAAGGTCGCGGCCGGGCTGGAGGTAGCCATGGAGGTCCAGCGCGCCGGTTATGACCTGTGGCTGGGCCAGTTCAATCCCTGGCGCAGCGGCCGCCGGGTGCTGCGGCCCCTGCACCGGCGCACGCTCGCCAATGCCCGGCGGCTGGCGCGCCGGGACTTAGCCTGAGGGCACCGCCAAGCGCAACGCCCGGTGCTCCCAGGGTGCCAGGTGCCCCCGGGCTCTGTCTTCCGCCCATGATCCGCGGTTTCCGGTTAAGCTCCGCGCCCTGGCGACACCGGACTTCATGGCTCGCCGGTCCGTCCGCCCTGCCCGTGCCCCACGCCGGGGAGGCGATTGCCGCGCCCACTGCCCTGAGAGACCGCGATGAGTTCCGACCTTTCCCTGCTCAACCTGATCCTGCACGCAAGCTTCGTCGTCCAGTTGGTCCTGTTGGTCCTGGTGCTGGCCTCGATCACCTCCTGGACCCTGATCCTGGACCGCGGCCGGGTGCTTGGCAAGGCGCGCAAGGCGGCCAATGCCTTCGAGGAGCGCTTCTGGTCCGGCGGGGACCTGAGCGTCCTCTATAAGGACTTGAGCGCGGACGATCAGGGGAACTTCGGCCTGGCGGCCATCTTCCGTGCCGGTTTCAAGGATTATGTGCGCCTGCGCAAGATCGAGGGCAGCGACATGATGGCGGTTCTGCAAGGCGCCGAGCGCTCGATGCGGGTGGCCCTGAGCCGGGAGATGGATCGGCTGGATGCCAACCTGTCCTTCCTCGCCACGGTGGGCTCCACCAGCCCCTATGTGGGCCTGTTCGGTACCGTTTGGGGCATCATGCACGCCTTCCACGCCCTGGGTAATGTCGACCAGGCGACCCTGGCGCTGGTCGCCCCCGGGATCTCCGAGGCCCTGGTCGCCACCGCCATCGGGCTCTTCGCCGCCATCCCGGCGGTCATCGCCTTCAACCGCTTCTCCAATCAGGTAGAGCGGCTCAACAACCGTTACGAGGAGTTCATGGAGGAATTCTCCACCCTGTTGCAGCGCCAGGGCCGCGGTTGACGCGCCCACCCCGCCGAGACCTTTAAAACCGATGCTCAAGCGCTCGCGCCGTCACGGCCGCCGCCGCCCCATGTCCGACATCAATGTGGTGCCCTACATCGACGTGATGCTGGTGCTGCTGGTGATCTTCATGGTTACCGCACCCCTGATCACCCAGGGGGTCAAGGTCAACCTGCCCCAGGCGCGGGCGGGCGGCATCCCCAGCCCCACTGTGGCCTCGGTGATCATCACGGTCGACCGCATGGGCGATTTCTATCTCGATGCGGGGCAGGACAGGCACCTGCCGGCGACCGACAAGACGCTCTATGACCGCATCCGCACCGTCCTTGCGTACAAGCCCGAAACGCCGGTGCTGGTGCGGGCGGACAACGAGGTGGACTACGGCCGGGTGGTGCGCGCCATGGTGGTGGCGCAGGCGGCCGGGGCGCCCAACGTCGGCCTGATCACCGCCCCGCCGGCCCGCCGTGAACCCTGACCATGTGGCAGGTCCTGCGCGAAAACCGGCGCGCCCTCTACTGGTCCCTGTTGCTGCACCTGCTGTTCGGGCTGCTGCTCTTCGTCAGCGTCCGCTTTCTGGCGGACCCCACGCTGGGCGGTCAGACGCCCAAGCTGGTGCAGGCGACCCTCCTGGGCGACCGCGCCATGGAGGAAATGGTCTCTCGCTTCCGGACGGAGCAGACCCGGCGCGCCGCTGACAAGCAGCCCCAGGAGGCCAAGGCCCCACCGCCGCCGCCCGCCCCTGACGTGACCACCCGGACCGCCGAGGCGGCGGCCGCGCAGGCCAAGAGCCAGGCGGAGGAGGCGGCGCGCCAGGCCGCGGCGCAGGCGCAACAGCGCGAGGCCCAGCGCAAGGCCGAGGCCCAGGCTCAAGCCGCGGCTCAAGCTCAAGCTCAGGCCGAGGCTCAAGCCCAGGCGCAGGCCGCGGCGCAGCGCGAGGCGCAGGCCGAGGCCCAACGCCAGGCCGAGGCCCAGGCGCGCCGCGAGACCGAGACCCAGGCGCGCCGCGCGGCCGAACTCGCCGCCCGGCAGTACGCCGCCGAGGAAGCCCGGCGCCAGGCCGCGGCCGCCGAACGCCAAGCCCAGGCCCAGGCGCGCCGCCAGGCCGAGGTGGAGCAACGCCAGGCCCAGGAGGCCGCGGCCACGGCCGCGCAGGCCCAGCGTGAGGACGAGGAGACGGCGCGCCGGATGCACTCCGAGCGCGAGCGCATCCGCCAGGAGCAGGCGCGCCTGGAGGCCGAGGCGCAACGCCGACAACAGGCCGAGGTGGCCTTGCAGCGCCGAGCAGAGGCGCAGCGCCTGCGCCAGATCGAGACCGAGGCCGAACGCATGGCCGTGGAGGAAGAACGCCGTTTGGCGCAAGAGGAGTCGCAGCAGCGCATCGAAGAGGAGGCGCGCGCCTTGGAGCAGGAGGACCGCGAGCGCCTGGCGATGGCGCAGGCCCAGCGCACCCGTGAGTCCGACGCCGCCTCGCAGTCATCCTCCGAGCAGATCGCCCGTGAGGTGGACCGCTACATCCCAGTGGTCAGGGACCGGGTCCGCCAGTTTTGGACGCACCCGCCCGGCCAGTCCGCCGACCGGCTGACCAAGGTCTCGCTGCGGGTGATGCCGGGGGGCGAGGTGGTGCCGAACTCGGTGCGGGTGGTGCGCAGCAGCGGCAATACGGCCTTTGATCAATCGGTGATCGCGGCCATTTACAATGCCTCCCCGATCCCGGTGCCGTCCGGCCCCGCCTTCGAGCAATTCCGGGAGTTTGATTTCGATTTTTCCCCCTGATGCCGGAAAGAGCAGTCATCCACAAATAGACAACTATCGCGGCGCTCGCGCGCTGATCCGCCCCGGAGACCACAGACCCATGACCACCGGCAGATTACCCACCCTCATCGCCGCCCTCGTCGGCGCGGCGCTGGGCGTCCTGGGCCTCCCCGCCCAGGCACGGCTCACCATCGAGGTCACGGGCGGGGTCGAGGCTGCCCAGCCCATCGCCGTGGTGCCCTTCGGGGTCTCCGCGGGGCTGATCACCAAGGACGACGTGGCCGCGGTCATCAGTGCGGACCTGGTACGCACGGGCAAATTCCGCGCCCTGCCCACGCGCGACATGATGGCCATGCCCAGCACCGCCGCCGAGGTGGACCTGCGCGACTGGAGCCTGCTCAACATCAACAGCCTGGTGATCGGCCGGGTAGAACCGGAGGGCAGCGGCTACCGTGTGAGCTACACCCTCTTCGATGTCTTCGGGGGCAAGGAGATCGCCTCCGGGAACCTCAGCACCACCACCGGCGGACTGCGCCTCACCGCCCACCGCATCGCCGACCAGATCTTCGAGAAGCTCACCGGTCAACCCGGGGTGGCCGCCACGCGCATCGCCTACATCACCTCCAACGGCCGCGGCAACAGCCAGACGGTCACGCTGCGGGTAGCCGACGCCGACGGCACCAACCCCCAGACCATCGTCTCGTCCAATGACCCGCTCATGTCCCCCGCCTGGTCCCCCGACGGACGGCGATTGGCCTACGTATCCTTCGAGAACCGGCGCGCCGCCATCTACCTGCAGGACTTGGCAAGCGGCCGCCGCGACCTGGTCGCGAGCTACCCGGGCATCAACGGATCACCGGCGTTCTCGCCCGACGGCCAGCGGCTCGCCCTGACCCTGTCGAAGGACGGCAACGCCAACATCTATGTGCTGAACCTGCAGACGCGCGAACTGACCCAGGTCACCGACCACTTCGCCATCGACACCGAGCCCGCCTGGTCCCCGGACGGCACCCAACTGATCTTCACCTCCGATCGCGGCGGCAGCCCCCAGATCTACCGCATGGCCGCCGCCGGCGGACCCGCCGAGCGCATCAGCGCCGAGGGCGACTACAATGCCCGGGCCTCCTATGCCCCGGACGGCAAGTCCGTCACCATGGTGAGCCGGGTCAATGACCAGTTCCGCATCGCCGTCCTGGACCTGGAACGCGGTTTGACCAAAGTCTTGAGCCAAGGCGACCTGGACGAGTCCCCCAGTTTCGCGCCGAACGGCAGCATGGTAATTTACGCGACGATTCAAGACGGACGCGGCGTGCTCGCGACCGCCGCGGTGGATGGCGGCGGGAGCCAGCGGCTCTCCCAGGACGCGGGTGAGGTGCGCGAGCCCGCCTGGTCGCCGATAACGAAATGAAGAGGCCCTCCGTGATATCGACCCCGACCCGACCCCGCGCCGCGCCGCGCCGCGACCTGGCCGCACCGCCCGGCGCCGTGCTGGTACTGGCCTTGCTCCTGGCCGGCTGTGCGAGCACCCAGCCGCAATTCGAGCCCCAGACCCTCGGGACCGGCCTGCCGCCGCCCCTGCCCCTGAACGCCGCCCCGAGCGTCGCCGACACGGCGCGGACCGAGCCCGCGCGTCCCACCTACCGCGGCCCCTGGGAGGACCCGGCCAACCCGCTCTACCGCCGCACCATCTACTTCGACTACGACAGCACCGAGATCAAACCACAATTTCTAGACGTCATCCGCACCCACTCGGCCTACCTGGGCACGACCAAGGGCCAGCGTATCACCCTGGAAGGCAACACGGACGAGCGCGGCACCCGCGAATACAACCTGGCCCTGGGCGACCGCCGTGCCGAATCGGTGCGGCAACTCATGGTGGCCGAGGGCGTCAGCGCGGACCAGATGGCCACCTTGAGCTACGGCGAGGAAAAGCCCGCGGACCCTGGCCACGGCGACGCCGCCTGGCGACTGAATCGGCGGGTCATCATCCACTACTGAGGCACGCGAAACCCAGCATGAACCACGCCCACCCTACCCCACTCCTCGTCACCGCCCTCCTGGCGTCCACCCTGATCGGCGCCGCCGCCGCGGCCGATCCGCTCCTGGAAGATCGCGTGGCGCGCATCGAACGCATCATGGACAACCAAAGTGCCTCCGGACTCACACTCCAGATGCAGCAACTCCAGCAGGAGGTGCAGGAATTGCGCGGCCTGGCGGAGACCCAGAAATTCGACATCCAAAAGCTCCAACGGCAACTGCGCGACCAGTATCTCGACATCGACTCCCGCCTGGGCACCGGCAAGGGCCTGGACACCCCGGCCGCCGGCACGCCCGCCGTCGGCCCCGCGGGCGCGGTGCCACCCCCCCGACCCGGCGCGCTCGACCTGAGCGGCAAGGACCTCAAGCCGCCGGTCGGCAGCGAGGCGGCGGCCCCGGTCACCGCCCCCAGCCCCTCCTCCCCCAGCGCCGTCGGCATCCCCTCCCTGCCGAGCCCGGAGACCACCGGCGGCAACGAGCGTGACGCCTACCGCGACGCCTTTGAACTCCTCAAGCAGCGCAAGTACCCGGACGCCGCCGCCGCCTTCACTGACCTGATGGCCCGCTTCCCGCAGGGCC
Source organism: uncultured Thiodictyon sp. (assembly GCF_903828115.1). Lineage (GTDB taxonomy): Bacteria > Pseudomonadota > Gammaproteobacteria > Chromatiales > Chromatiaceae > Thiodictyon. The sequence continues at coordinate 10,706 of NZ_CAIKKU010000878.1, forward strand.
AATACACCGATCAGGCCCGCTACTGGCTGGCCGAGACCTACTATGTCCAGCGCAACTACCCGGCGGCCCTGGCTGAATTCGACCGCCTGGTCCAATTGAACCCCACCAGCGCCCGGGTCCCCGAGGCCATGCTGAAGATCGCCAACATCCAGTCCGAGTTGGACGCCCGCGAGCAGGCGCGCGCCGCCTATCGACTGCTCATCGCCAAGTACCCGGGCAGCACCGAGGCGCGACTCGCCCAGACCCGCCTGCAGAAACTCGGAGCCGAGCGCACCGGGGCGGAGCAAAAATAGTTCAGCGGCGCCCGATCGGCAGTGCCGCACCCAGGGCGGCGGGGCGCCGGCGCTCCTCCGGCCGAAGGAGCACCGCGCCGGGCTTCAAAACCAAGCCCAAGGCGTCTATACTGAGCGGTCTTAGCGCCCTTAGCTCAGTCGGTAGAGCATCTGACTTTTAATCAGGTGGTCGCGCGTTCGAGTCGCGCAGGGCGCACCATAAAAACAAGGGCTTGGGAGAAATCCCCGGCCCTTTTCCTTGTCCGTGGCGCACTCATGGCGCAGTTGCAAACAACACGCGGCAACCAAGCGCCCCGCCCGGCCCCTGGTTCGGCTTCCCCAACGACACCGCCGCGCCCTGATCCGCCAGCCCCAAGGGCGCCGATCCGGCCCGGTTTCAACCCTGTTTTTTTCTGAACTGCGCCGACAGTGCGCCATGCGCCCATGGCGCACTCACGAAAGACAGTAGAGACAGATACTTGATGTGTCGCAACACATGATAGGTAATCATATGTTGGCGTTTTTGGTCGTTTGTTGTAGACTTTAGCCAGTGCTGATGGACCCCGGGACGGCGCCAACCGACCCGGGACCCTGACCCAAACCGACCTGTTACGAGGCCCGGCCATGGCTACCGCCAAGTATACCGACCGCACCCGTTCGACCGTGGGGGCCTGACCCATGGCGACGATTACCGAACGCACCGACGCCAGCGGCGCCACGTCCTACCGGGTCGAGGTTCGCCTGAAGGGCTACCCGGCGCAGCGCGCGACCTTCACCCGCAAGACCGACGCGAAGAAATGGGCACAGGGCACAGAGAGTGCCATCCGGGAAGGCCGACACTTCGGCACCGTGGAGGCCAAGCGGCACACCCTGGCGGACCTGATCGACCGTTACACCCGCGATGTCTTGCCCACCAAGAAGACCGCGACCCAGGCGCCCCAAGTCCAACAGCTTGGTTGGTGGAAAGACCAGATCGGTAGCAAGACCCTGGCCGATGTCACCCCCGCCCTGCTCGCGGAGTACCGCGACACCTTGAGCCGTGAGCCGATACCCTGCACGGCAAAGGACCCCGCCCAGGCCGGACCCGCGCGCTACCGTACCCCGGCGACCGTCAACCGCTACTTGGCCGCCCTGTCGCACGCCTTCACCGTGGCCGTGAAGGAATGGGCTTGGGTCGAGTTCAATCCGCTGCTGAAGGTGACGAAGCCCAAGGAACCCCGCGGCCGAGTGCGCTTCCTGGCCGACGATGAACGCGAGCGCCTGTTGAGTGCCTGTCGGGAGTCGCGCAACCGCGACCTCTACCCCGCCGTGATCCTGGCCCTGTCCACTGGCGCCCGGCAACAGGAAGTGATGGGCTTGCGCTGGCCCCAGGTAGACCTTACCCGGCGCGTCGCCACCTTGGACGACACCAAGAACGGGGAGCGGCGCGTGTTGCCTTTGGCTGGCCCGGCCCTGGAACTACTCCGGGAGCGCTCAAAGGTGCGGCGCCTGGATACCGACCTGGTGTTTCCCGGCCACACCCGCCCGGCCAAGCCGGTAGACCTGCGGACCCCCTTCGAGACCGCTTTGAAGGTCGCGGAGATCCAGGATTTCCACTGGCACGACCTACGCCACACGGCCGCGTCTTACCTGGCGATGAACGGGGCGAGCTTGGCCGAGATTGCCGAGGTTCTTGGGCATAAGACGCTGAGCATGGTCAAGCGGTATGCCCATCTGAGCGAGGCCCACACCGCGAGCGTGGTCGAGCGGATGAACGCGCGGTATTTCGGTGAGGGGGGCAAGTGAGCGACACGGCACCCGAGCCGTCGGGCGTTCTCGTCCCGATTCTGGACGGGGGGATTCCCCGCGCAGCGCTGCCGGTGCGTTCGCTGGTCTTGGTGGCACCCCGGGCAATGTACCCTATGCGGATCGCAAAAGACTTGTCGCGGGATGATGAACATCCCGAGTTCGGGATGATGCGCCACTTGCAGGCTTATCGGCGCGGTCCCCGGGGGGCCGCCGAACCGATCCGACCCATTGAGTGGGACAGGATAAGAATCGCGATGGATGCCCTATCCATGGAATTGGACAGGGAAGGACTAGCGCGAGCGGCGCCGGGCCTAGAGCATCCCTTGCGAGACCGCATTTATGAGGAGCGGGCACGGCGGGTGCTGCCACCTGGGGTGTTCGTCTGGTTCGACGAGTTCGAGGCCGCCCACCAATCGCACGTGAGATTGTGGGAGGAGGAGCGCCCCGGCGACTTGGACCTGATCCTTAACCCGATGCTGTCACCTGCCGAGCGCGCGGAAGTAATGCAAGGGTTTGCTGAGGATCGCAGGGAGCCGAAGCCGAAGCCAGCGACCCAGGAACCGGCGGCGCCAGTGACCGCTCCTGACCCCGATCAGTCGGATATTGCTCTAGGGCGCAGTCGGCGCGCACAGCTTCAAGGCATGGCCGAACGAAGAAAAGGCACGGCCGATGATCGCAGCCAAGAATGGGCACGATGGCACGCCAAAGGCGCAGAAATACGCGCCGGGCGGAAGAAACCGATCAGCAACCGAGCCTTGGCACCATTGGTCAAGGCCGCCCTGACCCTCCCGGACTCGACGGAAATCATCCGCAGAAAGCTATAGCAGCTTTGGGTAAGTGGGCAGGCTTACCCAAGGCTTACCCAGATTTAGCGTTACCGTCTGTATCTGAAGGATTTTAAAAAGAGTGGGTTGGGCACATCGGCCTTACCCAGTAGACCCATCTACCGTTCGCACCACAGCAGCCGCAACCCGCGGCTCGCAACCGCCGAAAGGTGCGAACGATGCCCACACCCGCCGATGCAGCGGCAACCGCCGCCGCCCTGCCCATCCTCAACCCTGACCACGTCTGGTACAGCGTCAAGGAATTTGCCGAGCGATACCCCGGGGTATCGTTGGGCGGTTGTCGTTGGGCGATTTTCAACAGTTCAACCAATGGACTGGACAAGGCCGGGGCCGTGGTGCGCCGGGGCCGCCGGGTCCTCATCAATCCCGAGCGTTGGTTTGCCTGGCAGCGGACCAACCCGGTTTGTAGTCCCCCGCGCGCCCGGACCCGGACCAAGGCGGCGCCAGCTTCCCGGATCGCCCGTCCGACCATGGCCGGGTGCGCCTGATGACCCCCTGGACCAACCCGACGGGGGGCCGTGCCTGTTCTTCGTCGCCACGCAGAAAGCCCGCAACATCAACCACTAAGCCGCACGCAAGAAAAAAGCGCAACCCCGGGCAGGGGGCGGCGCTTGAATTTGTCGCTTGCGTTTCGGTAAAAAACCTGATTAACCTGTGCCGTCGCGGCGCCCCCTGGCAGGGGCAACCGCGCTAAGCCTGGCCGTTAGATGGCCCGACACCGGCGCCGAATAGTATAGCTCATCGGGCTATTCATTCGCGCCCCTGCCTGTCTGTCTGCGGCTGATTATCCATCTTTGGAGATCAGCTAATGCTCAACCCGCTAGACCCTTCCAACTGCGCGACCGCGCAGCCCACCGACAACCCGCTACCCGGCACGGCCGCCGCCATCGGCCCCGACGACATTCACCAAGCCCTACGCCGCGCCGCACCTGGCTTGACGCTGGACGGCCGCGACACCATCGACCGCATCCGTTCAGAGCTTTCCTGTCTCGCTGACCTGATCGACCAAGCGAAAAGCGTGAATGAACCGCTCGGGCTGGCGAGCCTCTTGTATGGCTATTGCAACGCGCTGGACGACGTAGCCGCTCAGGAAGACATCGCGGGGGGCGCAGCATGAAGCCCACCAAAGACCAAAGCGCCGCCGCCGTTGCGCGTGAAACTGCCGTGCCGATGCCCGCTAATAGCATCGCGTCCGAGATGTTCCTTGACGATGCCTTTTCCGCGATCCGGGCAAGGCTCGCGATGCTGGCTGCTTGTGATCCTTCCAGGATCGACCCTTCTATATTCTCAGATGCGTTGGTGGCTTTCGTTGATGAAATCAGCGACGCGCTGTCATATCACGAGGCCAACCGCACCCCTTGGCCGCGCAAGAAAGCACCCGCGGGGGCGAACGGGGCCGACGATGAATAAACAGTCACCTCCCTACCGGCCCGGGTCCTATGGCTGGCGGCGCGACCGCGGGCTATTAACCTGGCGCGATATCGCGCGACGCTGGCGGTTCATCAGGTTTACCCCGCCCGGCTGTCGGAGCCCGGTTCCTGAATCGGTTATGGCGTGCTGGACGCGGGGGGCGCGCAATGGCTGAAACTCCCCTTGTGGGGACCCCGGCGCTTGCGCCGGGTGCACTCTATCCGCCGTTGGACCCCGAGACTCTGTGCAATGAGATCCCTGCCACGATGCAAGAGGCCCGCCGCTGGCTTGGCTGGCGCGCGATCCCGCAAGCGGGGAAGAAGCCGCGCAAGGTCCCGTTTTACCTAGACGGATCGCCACGGGCGGGCACGCTGGATGCTCCGGCGGACCTGGCCAAGTTAGGGACCTTCGAGGATGCACTGAAGGCCCTGGCGACCGGGCGCTATACGGGTCTTGGCTTCGCCTTGGGGGAGGATGCGGGCGGATTCTGGCAAGGCATCGACCTGGACGGGACCGACCAACGGCCGGAACTGAAAGCGCTGGTTGACCAGTTGCCCGGCTATGTGGAGCAATCCCCATCGGGAAAAGGCTTTCATGCGATCGGCCGGGGGCGCGACTTCCCCACACTGGCGTCGAATACTTCAGGTATCGAGGCATACAGCAAGGGCCGCTATTTCACTGTGACAGGCACCGCTTACGGGGGGGATGTTGCGGACCTGGCCGAGTTCGTCAATGGCACCTTGGCCCCGCTTCACGCCGTGGGGACCACAACGGCAAAGCCTGCCAAGCCGGGCGCAACAGAGAAGCGCCCGCCCCCGGCAGAGATACCCGAGGGTCAACCCGCCGAACTTCGTTCGGCCCTGGCCGCTATTCCGTCAGATGATCGCCCCCTATGGATCAGGATGGGGCAGGCATTGTGTCCATTGGGGGAAGTGGGCCGCGCGCTCTGGGTTGAATGGTCACAAGGAAGCGACAAGTACGACGCGAAAGACGCGGCCCGCGTGTGGCGCGGCTTCAAGGCGGACGCCACGGGACCCGGCGCAGTGTTCGCGGAAGCGATGCGGCGCGGCTGGGTCAACCCGAAGCGGCGCGTACCGCCACCGATGGCCGACCACAGAGGGCGGCACCCTGCCGCCACTGCGCCCGAGACGCAGCCCCCGGAAGGGCACCCTGCCGCCGCGGGCGGGGACCCCGTGCCTGTTCCCCAGGCACCCGAACCGACCGGCGGACCCCCAGTCACCGCGGGGCGCGACCACTGGCCCGACCCTGGCGACCTGTCGGGCGCCACGACAGCGAAGCCCTACCCCGTGGATTGCTTCCCTGAACCTGCCCGCTCTGCCCTGATCGAGTATCAGCGTGTGGGGCAGCAACCGATGTCCTTGGTTGCGTCGTCGGCCCTAGGTCAGATGTCGTTGGCCGCTCAAGGGTTAGCCGATGTGGCGCGCAATAGCCACTTAAGCGGCCCGATCAGTCTTAGCCTACTGATCGCGGCCGAGTCGGGGGAGCGCAAGAGCGCGGCCGATAAGCAGTTTGGACGCGCGGCGCGGGCTTGGCAGGCACGGGAGCGGGAGCGGGGAACCAATGAGAATCGAAGGGCCAGGGCGATGAAAGCTGCTTGGGTGGAACGGGTTAAGGGCGTATCCGGTCAGATCAAGGCCCTGGCGGCGAAAGACTCAGCGGAAAGCAAGGCCGAAATTGATCGTCTGCAAGATCGACTGATTGAGTTGGAACAGAACCCGCAAACCTGCCCACCCTTGCCGTTGCTAACGTATGAGGACGTAACACCGGCCGCCTTTGCCTATAACTTCGCGCTCGGTTGGCCGAGTGCGGCGCTATCGTCAGACGAGGGGGGTATCGTCGTTGGCTCGCATGGGATGGGCGACGAAACGGCAACCTCGATGCTGTCGATACTCAACATCTGTTGGGATGGGAGGGATTACATACCCGTGCGCAAACAGGCACTTACCGCGGAACTAAGGGGGCGTAGATTATCGACGTTCCTCATGATACAGCCGTCCCTGTTGCCTAAGTTGATCGACAAGGGGGCGCGCGACATTGGGTTTATTGCGCGGTTCCTGTTGTCGTCCCCCGTGTCAACGATGGGCACGCGGATGTATGCCGACCCGCCCGACGATTGGCCGGCACTCAATGACTTTGACGCCGCGGTGTTGCGGTTGCTGGATTTACCCTTGCCGATTGACCGCGGGGGGGAAGATCAAGGGGACTTGATGCGGCTGATACCGCCGGTCATGTGCCTGTCGGCTGGCGCGAAACGTGATTGGGTGGAGTATCACAACGCGGTCGAGGGGGAGCTTCGCCAGTTTGGCGAGTTTTGCGCGGTCCGGGATGTCGGGAGCAAGAGCGCGGAAAACGCGGCGCGGGTTGCTGCCGTGTTCAAGGTGTTCGATCAAGGCAAGCCTGGTCAGGAGGTTGAACAGCGATACATGGAGGCCGGCATTAAGGTTGCCAGTTGGCACCTAAATGAGACGGTGCGCCTGTTCGATCAGATTGCCACGCCCGAGGATCGCGCCGACGCGCGGGAATTGTCGGCTTGGTTGGGGAGCCGTGCGCTTGAACTGGCCGACGCGGACGGGACCCCCATCGTCAACCAGTCCGGGGAGATTGCGACCCGTGACATTCTGCGCTTGGGGCCGAACCCGGTGCGGGATTCGGCCCGGCGGGATGCGGCAATTGCCGTTCTGGCCGATGCCGGGCACGTCAGGATGGGGGGCAGCGGTAAGCAAAAGCGCTTGCTGGTCAATCCCAAACTACTGAAAAAACAATGACTCGCCAACTGTCGCAACCTGTCGCAAAGGGGTTGCGACAGTTGGCCGTGTATGCGCCGATTTAAGGACAGGCACGGGTGATAACTGTCGCAACTGTCGCAACTGTCGCAACTGTCGCAGCTTCTCTTATAAACAGTTTTTTTTACTTCTTTCTTTCTATAGGAATTGCGACATGGCGAGCGTTTTGGACAGGTTTCTGGCACCGCGGGCGGCAATTTCAAACAGCCCACCCGTTGCGACAGTTGCGACAGTTGCGACAGTTGAGGGGGGCGCGAGGGGGGAACCGGCACCGGCACCCCTTCCAGGCACGCGGCGCCTGTACCTGATCCGCCACGCTGACGGCGCCCTGGCGTCGCACAGCTTCACCCCGGGCGCGACCCCGGCAGAGGTTCGGGCCTGGTATCCCGACGCAACGTCGATTGAGCCCGAAGACGAACCGACCGAGATGGAGTAACAGACCATGCTGATAGCGAACATTTACGGCCGACTGGGGGCCGACCCGGTAGCGCGCACTACCAAGGCGGGAAAGGACATGGCAACGGTATCGGTTGCCGTGGACGTGGCGCCCTGGAACGCCGACGCGGGGGCGACCTTGTGGGTATCGGTCCTTGGGTTCGGCACCACGGCCGAGGCGATGCTGAGGGCCGAGAAAGGGCAAATGCTCGCGGCCGTGGGCAAGCTGAGCCGTGGGAGCTACACCACCGCAGCGGGGGAGGTCCGGGAACAATGGTCCCTGATGGCCGACTCGGTAGTGACCGCCAAGAGCGCCAAGCCGACCGGGGGCCGGCGGGCGGCGCCGACGCAAGCGGACCGACCGAAGCCGGGCGGATCGGACCGCGGATTCTCCGAGCGGGAACCGCCGCCCTTTGATGACGACCTGCCGTTTTAGGGCACGCGGGGCGAAGTGTCGCGAACTGTCGCAACCTGTCATGGAAGTGTCGCAACTCGCGGAATCCTGAAAGCGCTAGCCTTTCATGGCGTTGCGTTGATGTGTCGCAACTGTCGCAACTGTCGCAACGGTTCGGGTGTTTGAGGGGGGGAGCGGGATTCTGGCGAGGATCGGCCGACTGTCGCGAACTGTCGCAACCTGTCATGGAAGTGTCGCAACTCGCGGAATCCTGAAAACGCTTGTCTCTCATGGCGTTGCGTTGATGTGTCGCAACTGTCGCAACTGTCGCAACGGTTCGGGTGTTTGAGGGGGGAGGCTGGTCGCAACGGTTTAGCCATCGGCGAAAACGAGTCCACTAAAGTCCACCATCGGCGCAACCGATCAAACGGCGCTGGGAGTTGCTAGGTATTAGCCCTTGCTCCTAGGTCTTGCGAAAAACGCTCAGCGACGCACAGGGGACCGGCGGACGAAAACAGCGAGAGAAATCGAGGGCGTTTGAGCGGGGGCCGGATACGGGCCAACCAGAGTTAACAGGAGTCCACAATAGGTGCGACCGATCGTTTCGATTTTTCTCATCGTGATTGACGATAAAACGGGTGGCGAAAAGTAACGGGTTCAACTGCGCCTTGTTGCAGCGAAAACGTGTCCGGGATTGTCCGGCTGGCGAGCGGTATCGCTGGCGGATCGGTTGCGCCGCGGCGGGTTCGGGCTTGAGCCGTGCCTGTCTCCCCTGGCGATGGGCTCAAGGTCGGCGGCAACCTCGCAGGATCGAGCGCGGCCCGGCCCTGGCGATGGGCATCGGCACCCAGGAGGACCAGCCTCAAGGCCCTGGCGATGGGCTCAAG
>NZ_CAIKKU010000879.1 GCF_903828115.1 uncultured Thiodictyon sp.
AACACGAACTGGTGTTTGCGTGAAACCTCGCGCTCGCGCGAAAGCGAGTACGACCGAGGAACCGGATGCGGGAAAACTGCACGTCCGGGTCTGTGGCGGGGGCTCCGGGCAACCGGAGTCCCTACGCCGGAGGCATTCTTTTCTCTTCATTCGGTGCGGAGCCAAGAGATTCACGGGTAAACCGTGGTCTGTCCCCTATTGTCTCTAAACTGTTTCAGTTGGCGCCAAAATTGCGGCAAGCTTACGAGTTATGCAATTCATTAACGTCTATCCTTAATGACTCGTTATCTAAGGGCCAAGGAAAGCGAAAAATTAAAGGCTGGATGCAGAGGGTCATCAATAGCAAACTCACGTGCTTCAACCGCTTCCTGAAGACACTTGAAGGTCATATGGAGGAAATCACAAACTATTTTATTGATCGACAAACTAGCGGGTTCGTGGAGGGACTTAACAATAAAATTAAGGTGCTCAAACGCCGATGCTACGGCATTACAAACCACCGCCGACTTTTCCAAAGAGTGTCTCTTGATCTACACGGATATGCCATGTTCGCCTAGTGCCCCCGTAACTTTCAGATAGTTATGATTTTCCGTTCAGTGCTATTTTGGAGTACATGTGTACGGGCGGTATCGCTGCCATGCAACTGATTATTAAGTATATTTCCATTAACATCAAGTCCTGAAGAGCCCAGAATCAAGCCCAAACCCGAGGATTTCATACCAATATTTCTGCTCCTCCGCAAAAAATATGAATGGCTTGTCACAGTCACGGCATTGACGTCTCACATCGAAGTAGTGGGTGACTTGGACAGTTGCCGGGGTTTGCCGGGACAAATCAGCGCGGATAGCCGTATTCGGGATTCGACATTCTTTCGCAGAGTGCCAGTGCAGAAAGACATCCGTGTAATTGGTATCAGGATTTAATCCAGTCATGCGAGGCAGACGGCCATAGCGAGGATGGTCAACGAACTTGGAGTAATCCTCTTTGGGCCTGATGGCACTCGTTCTCTTCATCTCTTTTCAGCTAACGACCGGGCTAAAGCGGCGCGCGCCCCTGATGGCGCAGAGAATTAGCACGACGCCTGTGGCGCGCGCTCGATTTTGAGCCCGCTTGTTTGCGGTTGCTTCCCTGACTACAGATCCGAGGGCTTTAAACCAGTGTATTTTGCAATTCTAGCCAGCATCTTAGGCCCGATTTCCTCTCCGTCATGGAAAGCAAAAACATAATCGGGATAACCGTCCCGCATGAGCGTCTTATGCGACGAAGTCTGTCGCTTGATTTGCCAGCCGATATTTTGTAGGGCCGCAAGTACACGCTTGGCCTTCGTAGAGGACCAGGTGCTCATGCTGCAGCGGCTACGAGAATACAAATGTCGCTGGGTTTGAGTGCATCGTGTTCAAGGCGCTCAGCGAGAACACGTAACGCTAGGATTTCGGCTTTCGTCATAGCTTGAGTACAGGACCCACCATAAACGAGAACGCCGGGTAACTGGGGTACTTCGGCGAGCCACCGGCCATCGTCTTCTTGCTCACATTCAAGAGTGAAGTTCATAGCAAACTTACCTGGGTTACGGATCGAGACTGAGAAAAGCGGTGGCTGAAATATTTAAGTATAACCTCAAAAATCTGCGTCTTGGGGTGGCTCCAATGCGAACCAGTTGAAGCGGAATACAGCCTCCCGATCTTGGTTTACTTCCTCTAGCGTCGAAAGACCTTCGCCGGGAAGCCCTGTATCTTGGTTGACAATCAATACCGTTAGGGGAGGGAATCTGTGATCCGCGCAGTAGCTCATGATGCACCCAAGAATTTGCGACAGTACGCCCGCACCTCCGAACCCAAGGATGGTGGCGACATCTCCGTAAGTATAGGTCTTACGTTCACGCGCCGCACATATCAGAAGCGACCAGATCTGCGAAGCCCGTTGTTGACGTGTCATGGTCTGTACCTCTTTCTGGCGCTAACGTTCGGCCTAAAGCGGCGCGCGCCCCTGATGACCTTAGCAAATTAGCACGACGCCTGTGCGCGCGCTCGCTTTTGAGGCGTATGTTATCGCGCCGAGCAAAGCTCGGCGTCTCTTGCCGGGTGAAAGTCCCGGTCGGGTAAGGGTTAGCCGCCCGCCCGTATCGAGTGTTGGTCCCGTTGCGGAGTAGGGTAACCTGCGAACAACAGACGGGGCAAGCGTAC
>NZ_CAIKKU010000880.1 GCF_903828115.1 uncultured Thiodictyon sp.
CACCCCAGTGCGGCGCGGCCTATCCGCAACACGCAACGCCGCGGTCGCGTGCGAGATCGCGCCGCACTGGGGTGCGGCGCCCCCAGTGCCGGCCCCTGCCTCAGCGCGTGCGGTGTCGCGAGGGCCTCGCAGCCTGGCATGGCCGGGATCATGGCCAAGCCCCTCCGCCGTGCCCCCTCCAGAGTCGGCGGATCAGCGGGCAGCGTCCGGAGCGACAGAAATCGGGGTTGAAGACACAGGGGCGGCACGCAACACGACACGGAAACCCAAGAGGTTGCTCCGGCCGTCGGGTAGAAGCATAGCCCGGCAGGCACAGCGCGCGAGGCCCTGAACATTGAGCCACGAACCGCCACGTACGACCCGTGCTTGGCTATCCCCGGCGTCCAGGTCCTCGCGCCGCGGGTCGTTTACCTGACTGTAGTCCAACGCCCATAAGCTGCGCGTCCACTCCCAGACGTTGCCGACCATGTCGTACAGACCGAACCCGTTGGCTAGGAAGCAGCCGACCGACGAAGTATCCCTAATGTTCGACTCCCCGTAGTTAGCGGCATCCGGGTTTGGCATATCCCCCCAGGGGCACACCGAGCCCCGCCGCCCGCCTCGCGCCGCCACTTCCCACTCCCGTTCGCCCGGCAGACTGACCTGCCACGAGCCTTTTCGCACCAGTCGGGCAGCCTCGGACCCGGCCAGGACCGACCCGTCCGCCAGGGCTCGGTGCAGCCACCGGCAGTAGGCCATCGCCTCCCACCAGTCTATATAGCGCACCGGCCGGCTCTCCGGATCGTCAAGTGCCTTGGGATCACGGGGCTCAGTCCTCGTCGCTGCGAGGAAGGCCCTGAACTGTCCGACCGTGACCAGATAGCGGGCGATGTAGAAGGCCGGTGTCGGCGTGGGGGCGTCGTTGATTTCGTGGTCGGGCACGTCATACCCGATGATCCTCGCAACCCGCAGCCGGTCCGAGGGCCGTGTGCCGATCCTGAACTGTGGATCGGCATCAATCGGTACGAAGCCAAGCCAGTCGTCCCCCGGAAGGTGGTAGCGCCCCGGATCGAAGCGGGGGTCACCGCCCAGGCGAGGCACGAGACCTGCGACCCGGACGCGCACCGATGCCCTGCACTCATTGGGGGTGCTCCCATCGCCTAGCGCTGCAATGATCCGTGCGGCACACTCGGCCTTGACGGGCTCCCCACTTTCTCGCCACTCCAGCGCGGCGATGCCCGCCAGCTCGGCCGCGGCGATCCGGGCGTCCGGCGTCTCCCCAGCCCGCGCCAGCGCCGCCAGGAATTTGCGCGCGGTTGTGGGGGAATGGACCCCCAGGTAGCCAGCCAGGAGCAGGATGGGCTCGCGCCACCAGGGGTCGTTCAGGTGTCCCTCGAGACGCTTGACGATGGCGGGGAGGCCGCCTGCACCCATGGTTACCTGCCCCAGATAGCGCGCGGCGAGGAACTCCTGAAAGGCCAGATGGATGAAACGATAGACCCCGGTGCGTTCCTCGAGCACGCTGCCGCGCTGGCGGGCGCTCTGCAGGAAGTCGTCGATGCGTGGCTTGAAGTCCACCTCTCGGCGGAGCGCGGCCTTGAGCGCCGCCTCTTCGATCTCGCGGCCCTGGTCGCGGCCCTGGCCGTGCATGTGGAAGGCGAGGTGCTGGGCCATGTCGCGGAAGGGTTTCCAATCCGTGGAAAGTTCCCGGATATCGCCCTCCTCCCGCCCATAGTCCACCTGCAACAGGGCATTGATAGCCTTGTCGAACAGGTCCGCGCGCTCGTCCGGCAAGCGGCGGTTGTTGAAATGGACGATGAGCAGCAGGCGCACTATCAGGGGGCTGTCCACCAATGCCTCGGCGTCCTTACCCAGGCGCGTGCGGCGGTCCTGCTCCAGCCGCCGGATTCCCTCCAGCAGATCGGTCGCCCGTTCGTCGCGCAGGCCGGTATCGTGCGGGTAGATGCAGTCATAGGCCTGGCGGACCATCGGGGCTATGTGGCCCTCGAAGTCGAGCGGTCGGACCAGGATCTCCCGGAAGTCCGCGCCCAGGGCGGTACGCCCGCTGCGATAGGCGGCGGTACGGCAGGTGACCAGGACGCGCATGGCCTCGCGCCCGCCCACCAAGTCCTCGACGCACTGGCGGACCTCGAAGCGCTCAGACTCGTTGGCCACCTCGTCCAGCCCGTCGAGCAGTAGTAGGATGTCTCGGCCATCTTGCAGGACCTGGACGAAGAAATCCGCCGGGAGGTCGAAGTCGGCCTGCCGTTCGGTCAGGTGGTACGAGATGAAGTGGGCCAGGGTGCGCTCGCGAGGGGGCGCGTTGCCCGGCAGTTTGCGCCGATAGCGCGCGAAGGATGCGAGCGGCACAAAGATGGGCAGCGGGAACTCGCTTGGGGGGACATCGATCTGGACGAAACGAGGGGGCGCCGGCTTGGATTCCTGGGGCGTCGGTATGGGTTGGGGCGGCGGGGTGATCTTTATCGTCTTCTTCAGTGCAAGGCGCGAACGCGCCGGTTCAGGCTTGCCGGAGAGCAGGGACGAGGCCAGTGCCCAAGCCATATGCACCAGCACCGTGGTTTTTCCGGACCCCGGCCCCCCCGACGATTGCCAGGCGATTGCCCAATCCCAGCACCTTGCTCAGTGGCAAGTCCTCCCCGCTACCCGCCATCCACTTGGCCCGCAGCGGCACATAGGCGGTCTCAAGCGGCAGCATCACCACCGGCGCCCCGCCCGCCCGCTCGATCCCGCGCAGTTCAATGCACTCGGTGCGCGAACGCAACCAGCGCAGGTAGCCGGCCACCTGGCGGGCGATCTGCCCCTTGGTCAGGCGCCCGCTGGCGGCGGCATGGTAGTGGGTGACGACCTGGATCCCGGTGACGATGGTCTCGGCGTCACCCTCGACCTTGACGCTGCGCTCGCCCAGCGCCTCGCCGCCGCCTTGGGCCACGGCGCCGGAGCCGGTCAGGCTGGCCGCCTGCCCAGCCTCCAGTTCGGCCAGGTGGCGGCGCACCGCCGCGATGTCGTTCAGATCGATGGGATCGGCTGCCATGGCGTGCCCCTCGGTCGCCCTTTAAGGTGAATTCGGGATAACGATGTACCCGCACAACAAACCGGAGGTCGAGGCTTCAGCCGGATGCGGCGTCGCTGCCCGCTAAAGCGTCGGCCTCCGGTCGAGTCGCTCCGGCCATCGCTAGGTCCAGCGCTCGTGGTATGGAGTTTTTCGGAAATCGCCTGACTGGTCGCTTCCGATCAACCCCCGCCGAGCCAGTCTCCGGCGCGGTGTCACGAGGCCGGTGGTCCGCACAGCGGACCCTACGGAGCGCGAGCTTGCCGTAGGGTCCG
>NZ_CAIKKU010000881.1 GCF_903828115.1 uncultured Thiodictyon sp.
AATCGTAATCGAAGTTATCGTAGCACCCAGGATTCTCTCGCAAACCAATTTGCCGAGCTTCTCCGATTACGACAACGACAACGACAACGACGACAACGACCGTGTTTACCTTGTCCTGGACTCGTTACTGGGAACCCAGAGCCTTAGGTCACGCCCTTGCAGGGCTTAAGCAGGTCGCAAGACAGGACAAAGCGCCCTGTTAGTAGCGGTAATGGTCGGGCTTGTAAGGCCCATCCACCGACACGCCGATATAGTCCGCCTGGGTACGGGTCAGGGTGGTGAGATGCACCCCGATCTTGCCGATGTGCAGGCGCGCGACCTCTTCATCCAGGGTCTTGGGCAGGATATAGACCCCGACCGGGTACTTGGCCGTGTGGGCATAGATCTCGATCTGGGCCAGCACCTGATTGGTGAAGCTCGCGGACATGACGAAGCTCGGGTGGCCGGTGGCGCAACCCAGGTTCACCAGACGCCCTTGGGCGAGCAGAATGATGCGCTTGCCGTCGGGAAAGATGACGTGATCGACCTGGGGCTTGATCTCTTCCCATTCGTACTTGCTGATGCCGGCCACGTCGATCTCATTGTCGAAATGACCGATGTTGCAGACGATGGCCTGGTCCTTCATGGCGGCCATGTGGTCATGCGTGATGATCCGCAGGTTACCGGTGGCGGTGACGAAGATATCCGCCAGCGGCGCCGCCTCGTCCATGGTCACGACCCGGAAGCCCTCCATCGCCGCCTGCAGGGCGCAGATGGGATCGATCTCGGAGACCCAGACGGTGGCGCCCAGGCCGCGCAGTGATTGGGCGCAGCCCTTGCCCACATCGCCGTAGCCGCAGACCATGCCGATCTTGCCGGCGATCATGACATCGGTGGCGCGCTTGATGCCGTCCACCAGCGACTCGCGGCAGCCGTAGAGGTTGTCGAACTTGGACTTGGTGACCGAGTCGTTCACGTTCATGCCGGGGAACAGCAGGGTCCCGGCAGTGGCCATCTCATAGAGACGGTGCACGCCGGTGGTGGTCTCCTCGGTGACTCCCTTGATGGCCGCCGCGGCCTTGTGCCAATGCTCGGGATCGCGCTCGAAGGTACGCGCGAGCAGGCCCAGGATGGCGGTCCATTCCTCGTTGTCGTCCGCCGTGGGGGCGGGGACCGCGCCGGCCTTCTCATACTCCACGCCCTTGTGGACCAGGAGCGTCGCGTCGCCGCCGTCGTCCAGGATCATGTTGGGCCCGGCGCCGTCGGGCCAGTTGAGGGCCTGCTCCGTGCACCACCAGTATTCTTCCAGGGTCTCGCCCTTCCAGGCATAGACCGGGATGCCGACGGCCGCGATGGCGGCGGCGGCGTGGTCTTGGGTCGAGAAGATATTGCAGGAGGCCCAGCGGACCTGGGCGCCCAGTGCCGCCAGGGTCTCGATCAGGACCGCGGTCTGGATGGTCATGTGCAGGCTGCCGGTGACCCGGGCGCCGGCCAGCGGTTTGGTCGTACCGAACTTCTTGCGCAGGGCCATCAGGCCCGGCATCTCGGTCTCGGCGATGCGGATTTCCTTGCGGCCCCAATCGGCCAGGGACATATCCGCCACTTTGTAGTCGGTGAACTCACTCATGGGTTTAGCTCCGGAGTTAAACGTGAGTGAGCGCCGTTGTGAGGTCGACCCGGCCGCCGAGCCTGGCCTGGGGCGCCCCCACGATCGCGGGGCCCCCAGGTCGCAACGCTCCTCGGTAGCGAGGTTTTGGCAAGACGATTCAGCCGCAAATGAACGCAAATGGACGCAAATCAATACGGTGGACGCGGCTCGCTGGAGAGATTAGCCCCGGCTCGGCGGGTCGGGAGGTCCGGGTCAGGCCGTCAGCGACCGGCTACCATCCTCCTCATTTGCGTCCATTTGCGTCATTTGCGGCAATATTTCTTAAATGCCGGCCGCCGCGCGCAGGGCCGCGGCCTTGTCGGTGCGCTCCCAGGTGAAGCCCGGTTCGCTGCGCCCGAAGTGACCGTAGGCGGCGGTCGTGCGGTACTTGATCAGGTCCTTGTCACCGAGATTCAACATGCGGATGATCCCGTAGGGGCGCAGGTCGAAGTGCTCGCGGATCAGTTCGATGATCCGGTGCTCGCTGACGTTGGCGGTGCCGAAGGTGTCGATCGACACGGAGGTCGGCTCGGCCACCCCGATCGCGTAGGAGATCTGGATCTCCAGCTTGTCCGCCAAGCCCGCGGCGACGACATTCTTGGCCACGTAGCGCCCGGCATAGGCGGCGGAACGGTCCACCTTGGACGGGTCCTTGCCGGAGAAGGCGCCGCCCCCGTGACGGGCCATGCCGCCGTAGGTGTCGACGATGATCTTGCGCCCGGTCAAGCCGCAGTCACCCACGGGGCCGCCGATCACGAACTTGCCGGTGGGGTTGATGTGGTAGCGGGTATCGGCCTTGAGCCAACCGGTCGCGCCCAGCACGGGCTTGATGATCTCCTCCATCACCGCCTCTTGCAGCGTGGTGAGGCTCACGTCCGGACTGTGCTGGGTGGAGAGCACCACGGCCTGGATCGCCACCGGCCGATCGTCCTCGTAGCGGAAGGTGATCTGCGACTTGGCGTCCGGGCGCAGCCAGGGCAGGGTGCCGTTCTTGCGCACCTCGGCCTGCCGCTTGCAGAGCCGGTGGGCATAATCGATCGGGGCCGGCATCAGCAGATCCGTCTCGTTGGTGGCGTAGCCGAACATCAGCCCCTGGTCGCCGGCCCCCTGCGCCTCCTCGGTCTCCCGGTTCACGCCCATGTCGATGTCGCGGGACTGCTCGCCCAAGGCCACCAGCACGCCGCAGGTGTGACCGTCGAAGCCGACCTCGGAGTTGTCGTAGCCGATCTCGTTGACCACCTGGCGCACGACCCGCTCGTAGTCGATCTTCAGATCCGCATCCGTCAGGGTGATCTCCCCCGCCAGCATGACGAAGCCGGTCTTCACCAGGGTCTCGCAGGCCACCCGCGCCTTGGTGTGGTTAGGGTCGCGACGGTAGATCTCGTCCAACACGGCATCGGAGATTTGATCCGCCATCTTGTCCGGATGGCCCTCGGAAACTGACTCGGAGGTGAAGATGTAGTCTTTGCTCATGACCTTAAACTGGCGGTTGCGGCTGGGGTACGGTAGACCAAGCCGACTAGGATAACGATTCGTCGGCAGAGATCCTAGCCCCCGGCGACCGGTTGTCGCGCCACCGGCCGTGCACGCCCGGCCGCTCCCTGGCCGGTTGAGTGCACGCGGCGATCGAGCCGGTGCTGCGATGCCGTCAATTGTGGTTTAGTTTGCGCTTGACAGTTCGGAAAACATCAGTTTTTGCTTCAGGCGGAGCAACATGACTGGAGCACTGGGAGCTTTGCGGATGGCAAGGGGCTGAGGGGGACTGAGCCGCCCCGGCGCGGGGCGCCGTCGGGGAGTCATAAGGATTGTTCTAAGTCGCGGATAAGTTTCCGTGATTAGCCGATGCTTATGATTGTGTGCAATAATCCTCCTTTGCGCTGATGGGCGGAGCGCGGATCGCCCAAGACGCCGGCCGTCGACTCGTCGAGAAATCGATCGTAGGTTGAATCCCGGTCGGCGTCTGGACACCGACGAGCCAAACCCCGACCTCGACCGTTAATCGCCGACCCCGGAGGTCCCAGATGGCATCGCTGCAAACCCCTGTCTGCGCGTTCGATACACCCGCCCCGGACTTCACCCTCCCTGGCGTGGATGGTCGGGTCTGGACGCGTGACCAGTGCCGGGGCGAGCGGGGACTCCTGGTCATGTTCATCTGCAACCATTGCCCCTACGTCCAGGCGGTGCGGGAACGGCTCGTGCGCGACGTGCGGGACCTCCAGGCGCTTGGGATCGGCTGTGTCGCCATCATGTCCAACGATCCGGCGGACTACCCGGAGGACTCGTTCCAGGACATGCAGCGGGTGGCCCGCGAGTTCGGCTACCCCTTCCCCTACCTGTACGACGAGACGCAAGGGGTCGCCCGCGCCTACGGGGCCGTCTGCACACCCGACTTTTTCGGCTACAACGCCGCACTCGGGCTCCAGTACCGTGGTCGGCTGGACGAGAGCCGCAAGGAGGCGGCGGCGCCGGACGTGCGCCGCGACCTGTTCGAGGCGATGCGCGAGGTGGCGCAGACGGGCCGCGGGCCGGCGCAACAGTCCCCGAGCATGGGCTGTTCGATCAAGTGGCGGGCGGGCTGAACGGCACCCGGTGAGCGGGTCCGATCGATGGGGACAGGACAGTCCCAGACTAATTCTCAGTATCCGGAATTGACAAGGCTCTCGCTTTGCGGGCATAAGCTCGCTTTGATTTTCGGGGGCACGCGCCCGGAGTCCGGCCGGACGAGCGCGGCCCTGGAAACGCACGGGCGGGCGGACCCTGACCAGGTGCGCCCCCGCGGTGGTGGGTAACCCGCCACACCGTGCCCCCGGCAACCGCGCCGCCGCGCACCGCAGTACCGCCGCCCGGTCTTGGACCGGTTCGCGGCGGATCGCGCAACTTACTGGTCTTAAAAATATTCAGGAGGGGCCATGTCCTCACGCAGAGAACTTGCCAACGCCATCCGCGCACTTAGCATGGATGCAGTCCAGAAGGCCAACTCGGGCCACCCCGGGGCGCCCATGGGCATGGCCGACATCGCCGAGGTCCTGTGGAACGACTTCATGAAGCACAACCCGGGCAACCCCCACTGGGCGGACCGGGACCGCTTCGTGCTCTCCAACGGGCACGGCTCGATGTTGATCTACTCCCTGCTGCACCTGACCGGGTACGACTTAGGCGTAGAGGACCTGAAGCAGTTCCGCCAACTGCACTCGCGCACCCCGGGACACCCGGAGTACGGCTACGCACCGGGGGTGGAGACGACCACCGGCCCCCTGGGCCAGGGCCTCACCAACGCGGTGGGCATGGCCCTGTCCGAGAAGGTCCTGGCCGCCCAGTTCAACCAGCCTGGTCATCAGATCGTCGACCACCACACCTATGTGTTCCTGGGCGACGGCTGCCTGATGGAGGGCATCTCGCACGAGGCCTGCTCGCTCGCCGGTGCGCTGGGCTTGGGCAAGCTGATCGCGATCTACGACGACAACAACATCTCCATCGACGGCGAGGTGCGCGGGCACGGCAATACCCCGGGCTGGTTCCTGGACAACACCCCCAAGCGCTTCGAGGCCTACGGCTGGCACGTCATCCCCAAGGTGGACGGTCACAACGCCGAGGCGGTCAAGGCGGCGATCGAGGAGGCGCGCGCGGTCGAGGAGCGGCCCTCGCTCATCTGCTGCCAGACCATCATCGGCTTCGGCTCACCCAACAAAGAGGGCAAGGAGGAGTGCCACGGCGCGGCCCTGGGTGCGGAGGAGATCGTCCTGACGCGCGAGAAGCTGGGCTGGCCCTACCCGCCCTTCGAGATCCCGGCCGACATCTATGCCGGCTGGTCCGCCAAGGAGACCGGCGCCAGCGCCGAGGCCGCGTGGAACGAACGCTTCGCCGCCTATGCTGCGGCCTATCCCGTCGCGGCCGCCGAGTTCAAGCGCCGCATGGCCGGCAAGCTGCCGGCCGACTGGTCCGCCGACGCCGACGCCTTCGTCAACGCCGTGGTCGCCAAGGCCGAGACCATCGCCTCGCGTAAGGCGTCCCAGAATGCCCTGAACGGCTTCGGTCCCCTGTTGCCCGAGTTGCTGGGCGGCTCGGCGGACCTGGCCGGCTCGAACCTGACGCTCTGGAAGGGGTGTAAGGGGATCGGCAAGGTCGAGACCGACGGCAACTATGTCTACTACGGCGTGCGTGAGTTCGGCATGTCCGCCAACATGAACGGCATCGCCCTGCACGGGGGCTTCATCCCCTATGGTGCGACCTTCCTGATGTTCTCCGAGTATGCCCGCAATGCACTGCGCATGGCGGCCCTGATGAAGATCCGGACCATCTTCGTCTACACCCACGATTCGGTCGGCTTAGGCGAGGACGGCCCCACCCACCAGCCGGTGGAGCAGATCCCGACGCTGCGCATGATCCCCAACAAGAGCGTCTGGCGCCCCTGCGACGCGGTGGAGTCGGCCGTGGCCTGGAAGCTCGCCATCGAGCGTGAGCACGGGCCCTCCTGCCTGATCTTCTCGCGCCAAAACCTGGCCCACATGCCCCGGACCCCGGACCAGCTCACCGCCATCGAGCGCGGCGGCTATGTACTGCGCGATTGCGCCGGTACCCCGGACGCCATCATCATCGCCACCGGCTCCGAGGTGGAACTGGCGATGAAGGCGGCCGAGGCCTTGACCGACCGGGCGGTGCGCGTGGTCTCCATGCCCTCCACCGACACCTTCGACACCCAGGACGCGGCCTACCGCGAATCCGTCCTGCCGCAGGCCGTCACCGCCCGGGTGGCGGTCGAGGCCGCCGTCACCGCCGGCTGGTGGAAGTATGTGGGCACCAACGGGGCCGTGGTCGGCATCGACCGCTTCGGCGAGTCCGCCCCGGCCGGGGCCCTGATGAAGGAGTTCGGCTTCACCGTCGACCATCTGGTCGCCACGGTAAAGGGCGTCCTCTGACGGCGCGCGGGGCCGCAGGGCCCCCGCCACCCATTCAAGCCTCGCGCCCCGCGCGCTGAGGCGTGATTTTTACCACTCGACAGGAGAACACGCATGACAATCAAAGTTGGCATCAACGGTTTCGGCCGCATCGGGCGCATGGTCTTCCGGGCCATCTCCAAGGACTTCCCCAGCATCGAGGTGGTCGGCATCAACGACCTGCTGGACCCCGAGTACCTGGCCTATATGCTCAAGTACGACTCGGTCCACGGTAACTTCCCCGGCGACATCGCCGTCGATGGCACCACCATGATCGTCAACGGCAAGTCCATCCGCCTGACCGCGGAGAAGGACCCCGCCAACCTGAAGTGGGGCGAGATCGGCGCGGACCTCATCATTGAGTCCACCGGCTTCTTCCTGACCGAAGAGTCCTGCCAGAAGCACATCGCCGCCGGCGCCAAGAAGGTCGTGCAGTCCGCCCCCTCCAAGGACAGCACCCCGATGTTCGTCTTCGGCGTCAACCACAAGACCTACGCCGGTCAGGCCATCATCTCCGGTGCCTCCTGCACCACCAACTGCCTGGCGCCGGTCGCCAAGGTCCTGCACGACAACTGGGGGATCAAGCGCGGCCTGATGACCACGGTCCACGCCGCCACCGCCACCCAGAAGACGGTCGACGGCCCCTCGTCCAAGGATTGGCGCGGCGGTCGCGGCATCCTGGAGAACATCATCCCCTCCTCCACCGGTGCGGCCAAGGCCGTCGGCGTGGTGCTGCCTGAGCTCAACGGCAAGCTGACCGGCATGGCCCTGCGCGTGCCGACCTCCGATGTCTCGGTGGTCGATCTCACCGTCGAACTGGTCAAGGGCGCCTCCTACAAGGAGATCTGCGCCGCCATGAAGGCCGCCTCCGAGTCCGGCGATCTCAAGGGCGTCCTGGGCTACACCGAGGAGAAGGTGGTCTCCACCGACTTCCGCGGCTGCGGCACCCCGTCGATCTTCGACGTCGGGGCCGGCATCGCGCTCGACCCGACCTTCGTCAAGGTCGTCGCCTGGTATGACAACGAGTACGGCTATACCTGCAACATGCTGC
The DNA here is from genome assembly GCF_903828115.1 of uncultured Thiodictyon sp. GTDB lineage: Bacteria > Pseudomonadota > Gammaproteobacteria > Chromatiales > Chromatiaceae > Thiodictyon. The sequence continues at coordinate 7,613 of NZ_CAIKKU010000881.1, forward strand.
GCCTGGTCGAGCACGTCGCGAAGTAAGAAGTGGATAGTGGATAGTGGATAGCCACGGACGGCGAGTGCTGCGCGACCCCAAGTCCGCCGCACTCGCCGCCTCTCACAATCTGGACCAGCTGCCCACCACTATTCACTAACCACTATTCACTAACCACTCGCCCGAGTCATCCGGAAAGCCCCTGGTTTCCCAGATCGCTCAACACACCATATCAACCCATAGAGGGCCGCCCCCATGTCCTTCATCAAGCTCACCGATCTCGACCTCGCCGGTAAACGGGTGCTGATCCGCTCGGATCTGAATGTCCCGGTCAAGAACGGCAAGGTCACCTCGGATGCGCGTATCAGCGCCTCCATGCCCACCTTCGAGCACTGCATCAAGGCCGGTGCCAAGGTGATGGTCATGTCCCACCTGGGGCGACCGGAGGAGGGCGTCTTCTCCGAGGCCGACTCCATGGCGCCGGTCGCCGCCGATCTGGCCGTCAAACTGGGCCGGCCGGTGCGCCTGATCGGCGACTATTTCGAGAACACCCCGGTCATCGCCGACGGCGAACTGGTCCTGCTCGAAAACGTCCGCTTCAACAAGGGCGAGGGTAAGGACAACGAGGAACTGGCCAAGAAATACGCCGCCCTGTGCGACGTCTTCGTGATGGACGCCTTCGGTACCGCCCACCGCGCCCAGGCCTCCACCCACGGCGTCGGCAAGTTCGCCCCGACCGCCTGTGCCGGCCTGCTGCTGGCCGCGGAACTGGACGCCCTGAAGAAGGCCCTGGCCAATCCGGCACGGCCGATGGTCGCCATCGTCGGCGGCTCCAAGGTCTCGACCAAGCTGACGGTGCTCGAGGCCCTGTCCGAGAAGGTGGACCAACTCGTGGTCGGCGGCGGCATCGCCAACACCTTCCTGGCCGCCAGCGGCCACGGTATCGGCAAGTCGCTGTGTGAGCAGGACCTGATCCCGACCGCCAAGGCCCTGATGGCGAAGATGACCGCCCGCGGCGCGACCATCCCGATCGCGGTGGATGTCGTGACCGGCAAGAACTTCGCGGAGACCGAGCCCGCCGTGGTCAAGGACGCCGGCTCCGTGGCCGACGACGACATGATCTTCGACATCGGCCCCAAGTCCGCCCAGCAGTTGGCCGATATCATCGCCAAGGCCGGTACCATCGTGTGGAACGGCCCCGTCGGCGTGTTCGAGTTCGACCAGTTCGGCGGCGGCACCAAGACCGTCGCCATGGCCATCGCCAACGCCGCGGGCTTCAGCCTGGCGGGCGGCGGCGACACCATCGCGGCCATCCAGAAGTACGGCATCTATGACAAGATCTCCTACATCTCCACGGCGGGCGGGGCCTTCCTGGAGTATCTGGAGGGCAAGACGCTGCCGGCGGTCGCCATGCTCGAATCCCGCGCCAAGGGCTGAGATGACTCGCGGTCAGCCTGAAAGTATGCCGATCCTCGAAAGAGGAATTTAGCCGCAAATGACGCAAATAGACGCAAATAATCACGGTGCTACCGTATTTTTTCCGCCCCATCCGGGTGTGGCTGGAACGGCCCTGAGCAGCGGTTTCATTTGCGCTTATTTGCGTTCATTTGCGGCCAATAACTCTTTATAGGATTACCCATGGCCAGACGTACCAAAATCGTCGCGACTCTAGGGCCTGCCACGGACACCCCGGCGGTGATGGATGCCATCATCGCCGCGGGCGTCGATGTGGTGCGGCTCAACCTGTCCCACGACACCCACGAGCGTCACCGCGAGCGGGTGCGCCTGGTGCGTGAGCGCGCCGGGGCCGCCGGCCAGGAGATCGCCATCCTACTGGACCTGCAGGGTCCCAAGATCCGCATCGGGCGCTTCACCGATGGCGCCATCACCCTGACCAACGGCGACCCCTTCGCCATCGACGCCGCCTGCCCCCTGATGGACGGCGACTGGACCCAGGTCGGCACCACCTACCCGGAATTGGCGGCCGACGTGCGTGCGGGTGACATCCTGCTGCTCGACGACGGGGCCATCGAACTGCTGGCCGACGCCGTGACCGACGGGCGCATCGACTGCACCGTCGTCGTCGGCGGCAAGCTCTCCAACAACAAGGGCATCAACAAGAAGGGCGGCGGACTCTCGGCCCCGGCCCTGACGGAGAAGGACAAGGAAGACATCCAACTCGCCGCGGAGCTGCAGACGGACTATCTCGCCGTCTCCTTCGTGCGCAGTGCCGCGGATGTCGAACTGGCCCGGGCGCTGCTGCGCGCGGCCGGCGGGCGGGGCGGCATCGTCGCCAAGATCGAGCGGGCGGAGGCCTTGAACGCGGTCGATGAGATCATCGAGGCGTCCGATGTGATCATGGTCGCCCGCGGTGACCTGGGTGTGGAGATCGGCGACGCCAAGCTCCCGGCGGTGCAAAAGCACCTGATCCATCGCGCCCGGGAGCTCAACCGGGTGGTCATCACCGCCACCCAGATGATGCAGTCCATGATCGACAACCCCAT